>JAIPGA010000017.1 GCA_021736445.1 Synergistales bacterium
GGCGGTGTGGCGGGGGACCTCCCCCAAAAGATAACGCGATCCATTGTCGGGGCCGCCCTCAACGCAGGCGTTGTGGAAAAAAAGCGGGCGGAGATGCACGCCCTGATGCACGCCGCCATGGAAGCGATGAACAGTTTTATGGTCATGAGCATGCTGGAAGCGAGTGTGGGAGCAAAGATCGCGATCGTACGCAACGAAGGGTGGATCGCGGTGGCAGTCATGGGCGATACAGCCTATCATGCCGTCGCCCACCATGAACGCTGCGGCCTGGGCGTTATGCATATATGACCTTGTCGATCCGATGTTGTCTGTGCTACAGTATATCTTCGTGAATTACCTGCCCCGAATGGAGGTGTGAACGTATGAAAGAAAAGATCCATCCCGAATACGGTGAGTGTACCGTTGTATGCAGCTGCGGGAACACCTTTGAGACCCGCTCTACCCAGAAGGAACTGAAAGTGGCCGTCTGCTCTGAATGCCATCCTTTCTATACAGGCAAAAAAGGAAAGGTCGCTCAGGCCGGCAGGGTGGAAAAGTTCCAAAGGAAGTACGCCAAAGCCAGGTATACAGGCAAAGGCGCAACACAGGACGAACAGTGACCATGGAGGGGGGATCACCTCCCTCCATCCTTAATTTACTCTATAGATGGGTGTGAGGAGAGATCGGGAAATGTCTCTCAATGTTCGGCTTTTGTCTCATACACCTTCTCCGGATGTGGTGATAGCAGGTGCGGCTCGGCTTTGTTACAGTCAGTCCCATGCCGTATTGGCTGTCGACGAGGTCCATCGCGAGGAAAAGAAGATGCAAGCCTTTGTGCAACGGCTGCGGCGAAGCGGCCATATGTCTCCCTTCGAACATGCCACCTTCACATTTGCCGTAGACGGCCTCAGCAGGGTTACCTCACACCAGCTGGTCCGGCATAGAATCGCAAGCTTCAGCCAGCAGAGCCAGCGGTATGTGTCGCAGAGCGAGGTGGATATCGTCTGCCCACCTTGCGTACGCGATAATCCGGAAGCCTCCAGGCTCTTCCGTCAGATATCGGAAGACGCCCACAACGCATACAGACGGTTGCAGGAATTGGGCATCCCTAAAGAGGACGCACGGTACCTCCTCCCCCATGGGTGGCAGACCCATCTGATTATGACCATGAACGCACGGGAGCTACATCATTTCTTTTCGCTCCGGCTCTGCCGCAGAGCGCAGTGGGAGATCCGGATGTTGGCGGGAAGGATGCTCAGGAGGGTTCGCGAGGTTGCGCCGCTCTGTTTCGAGGTTGCAGGTCCTTCCTGTGTTGTCGAGGGACAGTGCAACGAACAGCAGCCATGTGAAAAACCATTTCGATCTACGGAGGAGCTGTTAGATGAAACGGATCATTAGAGTGCTTTCTGCTCTTGTCTGTCTGGTCGCCACTGCCGAAAAACGCATACCCGTTGGTGGACAGGCAGTCATCGAAGGGGTGTTGATGAAAGGCCCGCAGGACTGGGGGCTCTCCGTGAGAAAGCCAGACGGAGGGATCTGGCATTCCAGGTGGAGTCAGAGAAACTGGAGCAAAAAGGGCATATGGCGCCTGCCCATCTTCAGGGGCGTGGCCACCATGGCTGAAATGCTCTCCATGGGCATGAAGGCACTCACCAAGTCGGCGCACATCGCTTTGGGCGAAGAGGAGTCCTTTACCTTCCGGGATATCCTGCTTGCTGTCTCCGTGGCGCTTCTTGCTGTGGTCGGCCTCTTCATCCTTCTCCCTGTTGTCCTGGCCGATCACATCGCTCCCTATGTCACCCAGGCTCCAGCCTTCCGACACATCCTGGAGGGGGTCTTCCGAGCCGCTGTTTTTGTGGGCTATGTGGCTGTGATCGGCCTGTGGAAAGACATGCAGCGGGTCTTTGCCTACCACGGAGCGGAACACAAAACAATCAACAGCTACGAAGCGGGGGATCCCCTGGAACCGGAAAGGGTGATGGAGTCCTCGCGGATTCACCGCCGTTGCGGAACCTCCTTTATTCTTGTCGTCGTGGTGGTGAGTATCGTCGTGTTTTCGATCGCCGAAGGGGAATCCTTTGCCATGCGTATCCTGAGCCGGATTGTACTGCTGCCGCTGGTGGTAGGGATATCCTACGAGTTTATACGATGGTGCGGAAATTCGTCGGGACTGGGGGCATTCCTCATCAAACCGGCGCTTTGCCTCCAGTATCTTACGACCCGCGAACCGGACCTCGAGCAGGTTGCCATAGGGATCGATTCACTCCAGACCGCCCTTGGAACGGAAGAAAGCAACCCTCCTCCGGATGGTACCCAAGAGGAAGCCCCTTCCGCCACCTAAACTCATAACGGACCTGACTGGAAATATCCCCGGAGGAAAGCAGAAACGCCGGTTTGTACAGGAGGAAGGGTAAATGGATTTAACACACAAACTAGAGGAAGTAGAGCGACTCTATGGGGAACTGGAGCAAAAGCTCGGTGATCCCGAGATCGCCTCCAATCCGCAGGAAGTACATCATCTTGCCAAAAAGCACGCCGATCTCAAACAGATTGTAGAAACCTACAGGGAGTACAAGCTTCAGCTGGCCTGCCTCGAGGAGACCCGGGAATTGCTCGACAGCCCTGAAGAGGAGATGAGAGAACTGGCGCAGGGTGAGGTCGAAGAGCTGGAGGAGACCACGGAGACACTCCACAGGCGGTTGAAACTGCTTCTCCTCCCGAAGGACCCCAACGACGAAAAGAATGTCATCGTGGAAATCAGGAGTGGAGCGGGTGGAGAGGAAGCGGCACTGTTTGCCGCCACGCTCTTTCGCATGTATACCCGCTTTGCGGAGCGTCAGGGATGGGGTACGGAGGTTCTGGATTCCAGTGAAACCGGTATCGGCGGCCTGAAAGAGATCGTCTTCCGTATCGATGGTGCAGGCGCCTACAGCCAGTTCAAATACGAGAGCGGCGTGCATCGGGTTCAGCGGGTTCCTGCCACGGAGTCGTCTGGACGGATCCACACCTCCACCTGTACCGTAGCGGTGCTGCCCGAGGTGGAAGATGTCGAGGTAGAGGTGCGGAATGAAGACCTCCGGATCGACACCTTCAGAGCCAGTGGAGCAGGAGGCCAGCACGTGAACATGACCGACTCCGCGGTGCGGATCACCCACGAACCTTCGGGAATTGTGGTTTCCTGCCAGGACGAACGGTCGCAGCTCAAGAACAGGACAAAGGCCATGAAGCTGCTCCGTGCCAAGCTCTACGATCTGGAACTCCGGGAACAGCAAAACGCCCAGGCAGCGGAACGGAAGGGACAGGTGGGAACCGGTGATCGATCGGAACGGATCCGTACCTACAACTTCCCCCAGAACCGGGTTACCGACCATCGGATCGGGCTGACGCTCCACAAGCTGGAGCAGATGCTCGAAGGAGACATCTACGAAATGGTGGACTCCCTGGTGATGGCCGAGCAGACAGCGAAACTCCAGGAGATGGAAGCTGCTTCGTGAATATCGCAAAAGCAAGGCATTGGCTTCGCCGCACGCTGCAGCAGTACGACATTGACAACAGCATACGCGAATCCATTCTGATTCTTGAGATTGTCACGGGAAGGAACGAAGCCTATCTGCGGGCCCACGAGAATGAGCGGCTCAGTCCCGAACAGCAGGGCCGCCTCCTGGAGATTCTTGACCGGCGCTGCCGTCACGAACCGCTGGCCTATATCGAGGGCGAACAGGCCTTTTTCGGCCGGACCTTTCGGGTGGGACCAGGGTGCCTTGTTCCACGGCCGGAGACGGAGCTGCTGGTAGAGCATCTCTGCTCCTTGATCTCACCAGAGGGAATGGTGATAGATTGGGGCACGGGCAGCGGATGTATAGCGATCAGCATCCTGGGAGCGATTCCGGAAGCGCAGGCGGTAGCGGTAGACTGTTCGCCCCTGGCGCTCGGATACGCCTGGGAGAATGCGCGACGACAGAAGGTAGAGCGACGACTGCTCCTCTGGCATTCGGCAAGGGTAGGAGACATGCCCCCTTCCGCGTCGAAACCCTCTTTGCTTGTCAGCAATCCTCCCTACATCCCGACCTCCGAAACGGCGCGCCTCATGCCTGAGGTTGCCCGGTACGAGCCCCTACGGGCGCTTGACGGAGGTGAAGACGGTCTCTGGTTCGCAAAACAGCTGCTGCAGTGGGCTGGAGCAAATCTGGCTCATGGAGGCCTCGCGGCACTGGAAATCGGAGGCCAGTCGCAGTTGACGGAACTCAGGAGATATGCGCCCACTGCACTGGTTTTGGCAGAAGCTATCAATGACTATAACGGCATTGAGAGAATAGCAATATGGAAACACATCTAACAAACAGGTATTGAATATTTTCTAAAAGGAATAGTACAGCTAAAAGGAGGTTGTTGTGAATGGAAAAGCGTGAACTGGTCATTATCGGGGCGGGTCCAGCCGGCATGTCGGCAGCCATATACGGCAAACGTTCCGGCCTTGATGTGCTCCTGCTGGAACAGGGCATGCCCGGCGGACAGGTCAATATCACCGATGAAATCGAGAATTGGCCGGGAGTCCAGCACGCCTCCGGGCCGGAACTGGTTGACAGCTTTCGCAAGCATGCGGAGAAATTCGGCACCGAATTTCGTGAAGCCGATGTGAAGTCCGTTGAGCTGCGGGACGGTGAAAAGGTCGTCGTTACGGACCAGGGAGAGCTGCAGGCGGAAGCTGTTATTGTCGCTACCGGTGCGAGTTTCCGGAAACTCGGATGTCCCGGAGAGAGCGACTATACAGGCCGTGGCGTAAGCTACTGCGCCGTCTGCGACGGTGCGTTCTTTGAAGAGCAGACCATCGCCGTGATCGGAGGAGGGAACACCGCGGTCGAGGAGGCGGTCTATCTCACTCAGTTTGCGGAAAAGGTGTACATTATCCACCGTCGGGATAGCTTTAGAGCCGATCGCGTAGCGATCGAGCAGGCTATGTCCAACGACAGGATCGTTCCCGTCTGGAACAGTGTGGTCGAATCGATCCAGGGGACGGACATGGTGGAGAAGGTGGTGCTCCGTAACACCAAAACGGGAGAGACCAGCGAGCTGCCGGTAGCCGGAGTCTTTGTCTTTGTGGGATCCACCCCCAACGACGAAGCGGTACGAGGCCTTCTGGAAAGCAGCAAGGGTGGCTGGATCACAACGAAGGAATCCATGGAAACCTCCGTAGAGGGAATCTTCGCCGCCGGCGACGTACGCGACAAATTTCTCCGACAGGTCGTTACCGCAGCCTCGGACGGTGCTGTAGCAGCAATGGCAGCCTACGGATACATCTCCCAGCAGCTGCATCTCCGGAGCACCCTGCTGGAACCCGAGGAAACCACGGCTTTCTTCTACTCCAGCATTGACGAAAAACAGGCGCATCTTTCCGCGGAACTGGAAACCTGGCTTGACGAAAACGGGAAAGAGCTTACCCTTATTGATGGGTACACGAATGCTCGAATGGCAGAAAAACTTGACCTGGAGAAGATGCCCGTTTTGGTCAAATTCAAAAGGGGCGCCGTGGAGTCCGCAACGGTGGTCCATTCATTGGAAGACATCAAGTCCCAGCTCTAGAATAGATCAAGACCCTGGGCTGACCGGGCGGGTGGCCTGATTTGGCCCCCGCTCTCTTTTTATCTATAATGCGAAGGTAGAAGGCGAGGTGAGAGAGAGTGATCGTAACTGTAACGCTGAACCCGGCAGTTGACGAAGAGTATCTGTTGCCCGAGTTCACCCCGGGCGGCTGGTCCCGTGCGAATAAGGTTGTCCGTTCTCCGGGAGGAAAGGGCATCAACGTTTCCATGGTGCTCTCTCAGTTAGGCGTCGAATCGGCCGCGATGGGGTTTCTCGCAGGATTCAACGGGGAATATATCCGTGATGCCCTGCGGCGGGAACGGATCGCGACGAATTTCGTCCATGTGCCTGGCGAAACCAGAACAAATGTGTACATTGTTGATGAAATAGGGCATGTGGAAACGGGGATCGCCGAGTTAGGCCCCTACATCCCCGAAGAGGCGATCAAGCGCTTTGAAACCAACTTTGAGCGGATGCTCCATCGGGCGGAGCTGGTCAGCATTGGTGGTTCACTGCCTCCCGGCGTACCCCAGGATGCCTACCGGGATCTGATTGACCTGGCGAACGCCAAGGGAATTCCGACCTGTGTCGATGCAGCCGGTGCATCCCTCATGGCGGCCATCGAGAAGGGTCCTACCATAGCAAAGGTAGACCATCGTTTTATGTCAAAAATGGCGGGGGTTCCTTTGACCTCGCTTGACAACCTGATTGACATTGTCTCAAAGGTACATGACCATGGGGTACAGTACGCCGTGACATCCTACCGCACTTACGGCGACGTGTTCTTCACTCCTGAAGGTATCTTTCTTGCCGAACTGGAGCGACGGAGAGTGGTTTCCCTTTTCGGAGCCAGTGACGCGCTCATCGGCGGTATGCTCCTGGCCTACCAGGAGGGAATGGACATCCAGGAGGGAATCCGCTTCTGCATGGCCTGCGCCTGGCAGGATTCACTGCAGGTTGAAAAGGGAGTCAGTACTCGGGAGGCTGTGGAAGAGCTGATGCCAAAGGTCCGCGTTGAAAAACTGGATTAGATGATGGAGGAGCAGATGCCATGAAGCTAGCTGAGGTAATGGACCGTGATCTAAGCGCGATTACCAGGGACACACTGCTGGGTGAGGCGATTGAGATTCTCTGCAGGCACAGGCTCTCAGGCATTCCCGTTGTGGACAGTGTCAACAAGGTTGTAGGGTTCATCAGCGAGAAGGACATCGTCAAGGCTGCGCTCCCCGGGTACTTCGAGTACCTTCGCGATTCATCATTCATTCCGGATTTCGGCCAGTTCCATAATCGCCTGCACAAAATCAGCCGGGAACCTGTCGAAAAGTATATGATCTCTGATGTTGCAACCTTTTCAGAGGATGACAGCGATTTTTCCGTAGCGATGGTGCTGATTCAGAAGAACTTCAAACGCGCCCCTGTGGTGCAGAACGGGGAGCTTGTAGGCATCGTGAACAGGGCGGACTTGCTGGAACGCATTATGTCCAGTGACGAAGAAAAAAAGCATCATTCGGAGTAATGAAGATCCTCCTGTTCGTCTGTACGGGAAACACCTGCCGCAGCCCAATGGCCGAAGCGTTCTGCCGAAAATGGTTGTGCCAATACGGCCTGCAGGAATGCTACTCCTGTTGGTCGGCAGGCCTGTTCGCGATTCCCGGGATGCCCGCCGCGCCGCACGCACAGGTGGCGATGGAAGAGCGGGCACTGAGCCTGCTTACCCACCGATCCAGACGCCTCGAAGAAACGATGGTGCATCGATCATGGCTGGTTCTTGGATTGACGGAGGAACATGCATGGAGAATGAAGTCCCGATTCCCCCGACAGGAGGCAAAGATCTTCTCGCTCGGGGGCTACCTGTCGGAGTATGCCTGTTCGCAAGTCCCGACAACCAGGCGGACTGCGGACATCCCTGACCCCTACGGAAGCTCTCTGGAATGCTACAGAATGGTTGCTGAAGAGCTGAACCAGGCTGTCAGTTCCCTGGTGGCATGTTTACGAGAGTAGGGTACCGCCCTCCATTTGCTTCCTGTAGAGGTAAATGGGCGCGCCCCAGCAACCGATACCCACTGCAGGGGGGATAATCGTCATGAGTATGAGCATGCAGGATGCCCAGAACGCCTATCAGACGAACCAGATTCAGACCGCTTCGAGAGAGCAGCTGTTACTCCTTACCTACGATATTGGGATCAGGGCCTGCCTCCATGCCGAGAAGGCAATCGAGGCAAGGGATGTCGAATCCAGCAACACCTTGTTGAAAAAGGCTCAGGACGTTATCCGAGAACTCATGGTGACCCTGGACACGGAAAACGGGGGCGATTTTGCACAGCAACTGATGAGCCTCTACGAATTTATGTTCTATCAGCTCGTTGAGGCCAATGTGGAAAAGACAGGCGACAAGGTTGCCTCTGTACGGGAGATGCTGCAAGAACTGCGGGATACCTGGAAAGAGGCAATGGATCAGATGGCCGATCAGCAACCCAAAGAGTCGCAATGGTCCAGCGAAGGCGGCATGTACGACGGAACAGCCACTGCGAATCAGCAGCGTCGTGCTCCTGCAAGCGTTCCCAAAGGAGGGGGCTTTAGTGTTGCCGGATGATGTCGCCACCCCCCTCAAAGAGCTCCTGGAACAGGAACGATTGCTATACAGCCAACTGCACGACAAGGTGCAGCTGGAAGAACGCTGTGTGGAAGAGGCGGAATGGGAGAAACTCCTGCAGGTCTTACAGGAAAAACAGGCGCTGATCTCACAGCAGGAGAACCTCCAGGAACAGTGGGCAGAGTGGGCGGCCTTTCTCGGTGTCGAAGGTACCAGGGAAAGCCCCGCGTTCTGGAATGCTGTGGCACATCGGCTGACCTCGTCGAAATACAAGGAATTGGCGGGAGGCGTTGAAGAGATCCGACAGTTGGCCGCCGCCACCCTGTCCCGGGAACGCAAGGTACAGGATCGGCTCGAACAGGATATCGAGGCGCTCCGTGCGCAGATGATGCAGATACAGCGTGGGAAGGCCGCCTACCGGAGTTACATGAAGGCCGGAGGCGATGTATACCGAATTGTCGAGCCCAGATCATAGACAGCGCACCCTGAGAAGGGCCTCTGTAGTGTCCGTGAAAATGCTGCGGATCTTTCTTCTTGTTGGATCATGCATCCTCTATCTGCTGGCCACGGAAACCCTGGCTGCCACGAAGGATGTGGAACCGCTTACCGGGAAGGAAGAGCGGTTGCGTCGGGTAGGTTCCCGGGAGGTGGAAACCTACTGGACACGGGTCACCGACCCCGTCGTCACGTCGCGCATTTCTATGATTACGAAGAGGCTTGCAGCGTATGCCGACCGCTCGATGCCTTATGAAACGCGTGTTCTCTCCTCGGATCACCTGCTTGCCTTCTGCATCCCCGGAGGCAGGATATACTGCTCCACAGGACTGATTGATTTTTGCCGCAGTGACCCGGAATTAGCCGGCATCATCGCCCACGAGATGGTGCACACATCGGAGAAACACCCACAGAAACAGGCGACCCGCAATCTCCAGCTTTCCATCCTTCCCCTCCTTGCGGCAATCGCAACACGGGGAGAGGCTCCTGTTATTGTGATGGCGAATATGGTGCAGGTAGGGATCGCCAACGCCTACAGCAAATCGATGGAACGGGCTGCCGATCTCGGATCGTTCAAGATTCTGCAAAAGGCCGGTTATGATCCTTCCGGGCTTCTCACCGTGCTGGAACGCTTCGAGATGGAGAAGATGAAACACCCCTTTATTGAGCCGGGAGTATACAGGGACCATCCCACTCTTGAGGAACGCATCGACTGCCTTTTGGGGCACTTCGAAGATACCGAAGTGCCGCTGCATAGAAAAGGTGTCCTGCAGGTGCTGCACACCGAGGTCTTCGCTTCCGACGAAGGGTACACACTGCACCTGCACCACCAACCCCTTCTGACACTTGCCAAAAGCCCAACCCACCGCAAACAGCTTCATCGGGTACAGGATGCCCTCGATCATCTGCTTCAGCTTGAGACCCCGCCGCAGGAGATCCACATCTCCGGGAATCCCCCGTCCCTCTATATCGGCGCGCATCGTCTTTTTGATACCTCACGGATAGATCTTCCCGTTCCGCTCACAGTACTTCGGGAACGGCTGATCTCCATTCTTGCTCAGGTTCGTGGGGAGCACCCGATGGGACGCTATCTGTACTGACCGGGACATAGATCGGTCCTCTGGTCTCGGTACGGTTGGCGCAGCCGTGCTACCATGGTCTGAGTACGACAAGTCTGATCTCGGAGTGGTGCACGTGTCCCAACCGGCCCTCTACAGAACATATCGCCCATCCCGATTCTCGGATGTCAAGGGGCAGCAGGCTGCCGTTGCCGTTCTCAGGCAGTCCGTCAAAGGCGACTGCGTCTCCCACGCCTACCTCTTTTCAGGTTCCCGCGGATGTGGAAAAACCTCCGTGGCCAGGATCCTGGCCAAATCACTCAACTGCGAGCAGAGAGGGGACGACGGCGAACCCTGCAATGCCTGCTCTCAGTGCAGAGCCATTATGGCCGGTGACCACCTCGACGTCACCGAGATAGACGGGGCCTCGAACAGAGGTATCGACGAGGTGAGAGAACTCACGGCCCATGTGAGCCTTTCGCCCTTTAAGGCTCGTGTCAAGGTGTACATCATCGATGAGGTACACATGCTTACAGATCCGGCGTTCAATGCGTTGCTCAAAACGCTGGAGGAACCTCCGGCCCATGTCGTCTTTATTCTGGCTACAACAGAGCCTCATAAAGTCCCGATCACCATACGTTCGAGATGCCAGCACATCCCCTTTCATCGGATGACGTCGTCCGTCATTGAACAGCGGCTTGGAGACATCGCCGACGCGGAGGGCTTTTCCGCAAAAAAAGCCGCACTCCGCGAGATCGCCAGACAGGCTGATGGCGCAATGCGTGAAGCGATATCGCTTCTTGAAAGGGCTTCAGTGCTTTCTGACGGGGAGATTACCCAAGAAGACGTGGACCAGCTTCTCGGCGGGTGCAGCCGGAAGCGTTTGGAAAAAATCGTTTCACTGTTACGCAGCCAACCCCAACAGGCATTCTGCGAGTTGGAAGCATTGTTGGATCAGGGTGCCTCCCTGCTCGGCCTTTTGGACACCCTCTTTCTCCTGCTGAAGGATCTGTGGGTCGTCGCCAACTGGGGAGACGAGTACATAGATAAAGAAGGAATCTCCGAGGAGGAAGAGACCTTTCTCCAGGAGGAATCGGTGCGATGGTCGGCCGGAAAGCTGTGGGAGGGTATGAACTTCTGTGCCCAATGGTTGCCGCGCCTTCGCAAGGGTTTCCGTGGAGAGGCCTTTCTGGGGTTGCTGGTTGGAACCCTGGGGGAAACAGCGGAAACAGATACGGAGACGGACAGCCGGTCTGCAACATTACCCCGGGATGAGGACATGTTCGAAGCGCCTGGGGCAAAGAGCGATGCAGAGACGGATCGGAAGTCGGGAGGAGAGGGCGGACCATCCATCGGCACAGAACAGGAACGGGGTTCGTCAGATGATCAGCAGGGCGGTTTCCCCCGGGAGGACTTCACCGGGCAACCCTCCGCCATGGGGCAGGACTTCTGGAAGAAACTCAAAGAAGAATGCTTCCCGGCTGCCTGTGCCCTGGTCCGTGCCCAGTGGTACGTGGAGGATTCGACAGCCGTCTTCGCGTTTCCTTCGGATGCACGATTCGCACAACGGGTCCTGGTGACTCCACAGTACCAGGAGCGTGTTGTCGCCATCGCCACGCAGTTATGGGGAACCTCACGCTGTGTCGTGTCCATAGGCGATGCGTCGCAGGAGCTGCATGGAAGCAGTCAAAGGGGAGAGACACCTCCCGCTCAGGACAGCCAGGCACCACATGCCGTAGATGCCGTAGACCCCCGGGCTCCTGCCTCCGAGCCGCTGCAGCAGAGGGACCAGGATACAGAGGGCCCGGATCCAAACCAGAGTTCTCCGTTGCACAAACTGCTGGCCTATGCGAACGGGGAGGTACTGCTTCTTCGAGATACGGAAAACCGCATACAGGACACCACCACCGGGGAGAGCGCGCCCAATGGTGAGAGAGGAGATCACGACGAATGAACCACCCCTTCGTTCACCTTCACGTACACAGTGAATACAGCCTTCTCGACGGTGCTATCCGCACGAAGGAACTGGCAAGGATGACCCGGGAGTACGGCATGCCGGCCGTAGCGCTGACAGACCATGGGAACATGTACGGAGCTATCGAGTTCTATCAGGAGTGTGAAAAGGCGGAAGTCAAGCCGATTCTCGGCTGCGAGGCCTATGTGGATCCTGAAGGACATAGAAGGCGGGATAAAGGTGCGCGGAACTACCATCTGCTTCTTCTGGCCGAAAACCAAAAGGGCTACCGCAATCTTGTGAAGCTCATATCCAAGGCCAACACCGACGGCTTCTACTTCAAGCCACGTATCGACCACGAGCTCCTCTCTCAGTACAGTGAGGGAATCATCGCTTCTTCAGCCTGTCTTGCCGGGGAAATCCCGTCGTTCTTGAGAGAAGGGAGAGAGGAGCAGGCAGTAGAACGAGCCCTGTTGTATAGAGATATCATGGGAGAAGGCAACTTCTTCCTTGAGGTAATGCACAACTCCATACCGGAGCAGGCGGTGGTCAACAAAGGGTTGGCAAAGATAGCCAAAAAGACCGGCATACCCATGATCGCAACGAATGACGCCCACTATCCGAAAGCATCCGACGCCGAGTGGCACGACATCCTGCTCTGTGTTCAGACAAACAATACGGTGGACGATCCCAACCGATACCAATTTCCGGCACAGGAGTTCTATTTCCGTTCCCCCGAAGAGATGTGGCAATACTTCGGAGATGAACTGCCCGAAGCCCTCACCAACACGGTAGAGATCGCGGAGCGGTGCAACGTTACCTTCAATTTCGGTGACTACAGACTTCCTCATTTCGAGATCCCCCAGGGTGAAACGCTGGAGTCCTATCTGGAACACCAGGCCTGGCAAGGGCTCTCTCAGCGATATGGGGAGTCGGTATCCCAGGAGGCGAAGGACCGCCTTCAGCGCGAACTCGGCATCATCAACGAAATGGGCTATGCCGGTTACTTTTTGATTGTGGCGGATTTCATCAATGCGGCCAAAGAGCGGGACATCCCTGTAGGACCGGGGCGGGGCTCTGCAGCAGGATCACTCGTCGCCTTCGCATTGGGCATCACGGAGATGGATCCGCTCAAGTACGGGCTGCTTTTCGAGCGGTTTCTCAACCCCGAACGTGTCAGCATGCCTGACATCGATACGGATATCTCCGACAAACGCCGTGACGAGGTGCTGGAGTATGTGGTCTCCAAATACGGCCGCGAGAATGTCTCCCAGATCATCACCTTTGGGAGAATGATGAGCCGGGCGGCAGTCAGGGATGTGGCCCGGACATTGAATATCCCCTACGCCGAGGCGAACAGGGTAGCCAAACTTGTACCGGAGAAGGCCAAGACCATCCCCGAAGCGCTGGAGCTTTCCCCGGATCTGAAGAAGGAATACGAAAACAACGATTCCATGCGGCGCGTGCTGGACGTATCGAGCAAGATCGAGGGGCTTGCCCGGCACTGTTCGCAACACGCGGCAGGGGTGGTCATCGCACCCTGTCCCATCACAGACATCGTTCCTGTCCGTAAAATCGGGACCGACCAGGTGGTCACCCAGTTCGCCATGGAACCGGTTGAGAAACTGGGACTCGTGAAAATGGATTTTCTGGGTCTGCGCACCCTTTCCATTCTTGAGGACACCATCGACAACATCGGGAAGAACAGCAAAGCAATCCCGGATATGAACGCCCTTCCCATGGATGACAAGGCGACCTTCTCCCTCCTGCAGCGGGCTGAAACCATGGGGGTTTTCCAGCTGGAATCGAGTGGGATGCGCCAGATGCTGAAGCGGCTGCAGGTCGACTGCTTCGAGGATCTGATCGCAGCACTCGCTCTGTACCGCCCCGGGCCGCTCAACAGCGGGATGGTGGAGCAGTTTATCCGGAGGAAACACGGCGAGGAAGAGGTATCCTACCTCCATCCCGATCTGAAAGAGGTCCTTCAGGAGACCCATGGAGTCATTCTCTACCAGGAACAGGTCATGAAGATCGCCTCCCTCCTGGCAGGATACAGCCTCGGCGAAGCGGACATACTCCGTCGTGCCATGGCAAAAAAGAAGGCTGCGGAGATGGAAAAGCAGCGGGATACCTTTATTCCCGGCTGTGTGTCCCACGGGGTCGCCAAAGACAGGGCCGAGGAGCTCTACACACTGATTCAGGAGTTTGCCGAATACGGATTCAACAAAAGCCACAGTGCCGCTTACGCCATGATCAGCTATCAGACCGCCTATCTCAAGGCACACTATAAATCGGAGTTCCTGGCGGCCGTACTGACGAGCCATATTGGAACCAAGATAGACGATCTCGCCCGCAACGTGAGGGAAGTACAGAATGCCGGGGTGGCCGTCCTTCCTCCTCATGTCAACGAATCGGGTCCTGCTTTCACTGTTGTGGGTGACGTGATACGGTTTGGACTGGCAGCGGTTGCCAAAGTCGGACGAAGTGCACTGGAAACAGTGGTGCGTGTCAGAGAAGAGGACGGCCCCTTCGCGTCGTTCTGGGATTTCATGAATCGCATCGACCTCCGCATTGTCAACAAAGCAGTGATAGAGAACCTGATCAAGTCCGGAGCTTTAGACAATTTGGGAGGCAACCGGAGAGAGATGCTCGAAGCATTGCCGGGCTTTATGGAGATAGCGCAGAGAAAAGCCCAAAAAAACGGCCAGCGATCCCTTCTGGAGCTTGTAGACGAGGCGGAACCAGAACCGGAGTTGCCGAAACGTGATCCCTTCACACTTATGGAACAGCTGGAGATGGAGAAGGAAACCCTTGGTCTGTATATCTCCGGCCATCCGGTTGAAGAGCACGAGAAGGAGATCCAGCGATTCATAAATTGCAGGATCGCCGATATCGATTTGTGGAAATCCAGGAACACACCGATCACGATCGGAGGTCTCGTTGCCCGGGCCAAGGAGAAATACACAAAGAACGGCGACCCGATGGGCATTGTCGAGGTGGAAGATACCATTGCCAAGATAGAGGTGGTGCTGTTTCCTGATACCTGGGAGCAGGCGAAACCCTTTCTCCAAACCGGAACGATCGCTATCATCACAGGAAAAATCCAGGAACGGGGGGAACGCACCATCATCGCACAGGAAGCTGTTTCACTGGAATGGGCGCAGCAGGAGAAGACCCCCTATTGCCGTTTTGCACTGGATGTCTACGCCAGTGAAGAGAAGGAAATGAAGGAATTTGTGCGTGAACTGAAGGGACATCCTGGAGACCAGCCGATTTTGCTCGAGGTCCAGAGCACGGAAGGCACGGCCTTGGTGCAACTCCAGGGAATCAAAATTTCCGGAGACGACAATTCTCTCCAAACCATCAAGGAGAGGTTTCCCGGCTTGGTAGAACTCAAGTAACAAGCAAGCCATGTTGTAGGTTGCAGGAACAAAAGGGGGAGACAGGAATGCAGGAAATAGATGGGTTCAGCGGCAGCGAAACAGTGCTTGGGGATTACCTGGTTGTCAAGGCTCTTGAAGATGGCGTCACCGTTATCGGTCTGACCCGGGGGAACGAAACACGATTTGCTCATACGGAAAAACTGGATTTGGGTGAGGTGTGGGTGTCGCAGTTCACAAAGCACACCTCTGCATTGAAGGTGCGGGGGTACGCTGAGGTTATCACCAAACACGGCACGGTGATTGCAGGCAGGGGGGAGGATCATGCGAAAGGTTAAAATCGTTTGTACACTAGGTCCGGCCTGCACCGACTACGACACATTACGACGAATAGCCGAGGCCGGTATGGATCTCGCACGATTCAATTTCAGTCATGGCGACTATGAGTCTCACGCCATCAATTTCTCTCAGCTGCGGACAATCGAAGAGGAAATGGATCGCCCCATTGCAACGGTTCTGGATACCAAGGGACCGGAATTGAGAACAGGAGCACTGGACGGCGGAAAGATACAGCTCCACAACAACGCACCCATCGTCCTGACCCCCGATGAGGAACCGGGCACCCCTGAGCGGATCACCATCAGTTACAAAGAGCTCTACAGGGAGGTGGAAGCAGGCCAGGCCATCTTTATTGACGACGGGACACTCCACCTGCAGGTCGAAGCGATCCACCCCCCTGAAATCCATTGCCGCGTTGTCGTAGGAGGAGAGCTGGGGGAACACAAGGGAGTGAATGTCCCTGGAGTGCAGCTCACGCTGCCCGCACTGACGGAAAAGGACATCAATGATATCCGTTGGGGAGTCGAGCACGGCATGGACTATATCGCCGTCTCCTTTGTCCGGAGCAGGGATGACATTCTGGAAGTACGGAAGGTACTGGAAAACCTGAACAGCGATATGCAGGTTATCGCCAAGATCGAGACAAAATCAGCCGTCAACAGCCTTGAGGAGATCGCGGAGGTGGTTGATGGCATGATGGTCGCCCGGGGTGACCTGGGCGTCGAGATGCCCAGCGAGGATGTGCCGCTGGTACAAAAGCATATTATTGATCTCTGTCGATCCCACGGCAAACCTGTGATCGTCGCCACACAGATGCTTGATTCCATGATACGGAATCCCCGCCCCACCAGAGCAGAGGCAAATGATGTCGCCAATGCGGTGCTGGATGGCGCCGATGCGGTCATGCTTTCCGGGGAAACAGCCAAAGGGAGCTACCCCATCCTCTCCGTGGAAACCATGAACCGTATCCTTGTCAGAGTGGAGCGGGAACTGGATCTCTGGGCACGTCACAGCAGTATTCCTATTTCGACCACAACCGTTCCCGACGCTGTCAGCCACGCAGCCGTAAGTATCTCCGGCGAGCTGAACGCCCGATCCATTATCACAATCACCCAGACCGGCGAGACAGCAAGAATGGTAAGCAAGTACCACCCCCACTGCCCGATTTTGGCCGCAACGCCCTCGGAAGACACCTGGAGACGTCTGGCGCTTGTCTGGGGGGTCCAGCCCATTCGGAAAGAAAGGGGCAGTTCTGTGGAAGGGGCCCTGGACGCAGCGCTTACAGCCGCCCTGGAAAAGGGATACGTCCATGAGGGAGACCTCGTCGTGGTCACCACAGGCATACCCGTTGAGATCCCGGGAACCACAAATATGGTGCAGGTGCACACCGTAGGGAAGATCCTCGTCAAAGGCCTTTCGCTTATCAAAAAAGAGGCCCACGGCCGCGTGTGCAGCGCCCGCAATCATAGCCAAGCCGAACAGAAAATGCGACAGGGCGACGTGCTGGTGGTACCCAAGACCGATCGCAATTTCATCCCTCTCATGAAAAAGGCTTCTGCCATTGTTACAGAAGAGGGAGGCCTGACAAGCCATGCAGCTGTCGTCGCCCTGGAACTGGGAATCCCCTGTGTGGTGAGCGCACAGGATGCCACTCGCTTGCTGCAGGACGACATGACTGTCACGGTGGATGGAGCGCGTGGGGTTGTCTACCAGGGACGCGTGAAGCTCCGATAGCCTTCCGGTTCTCGGAATTCTTCTTTTGCAAGAAACCCTACTATCGGTTATGCTAACCATTGCAGAGTACATTTTCCATCCCCATGATCCGCTGTCACCGATGCGCGCCCTCTTTCCCGAGGAACCCGAATTCGCTTCCTGGAGCAACGTTCAGGCTGCCCGGAACCGGAATGCCGGCCTGTGTTCCGCAGTGCTTGTTCTGCTGACATCCCGCGACAGTGAAGCGGAGATCCTTTTGGAAGTACGTTCGGCAAACCTGCGGCATCACGCCGGCGACGTGGCCTTCCCCGGCGGCAAGCTTGAAGACGGAGATCAAACCATCGCCGACACGGCGCTTCGGGAAACACGGGAGGAAATCGGCATACCGCCGGGAGCGGTGGAACTCTGGGGGACACTCCCGACTGTACGCACCACCGTGGGAAATGTGTTGATATACCCTGTAGTAGGTGCGACACGTTCACAGGGAATTGGCCAGATACACCTCAACCACAATGAGGTGGAACATCTGCTGATCCTTCCTCTGTGCAGGCTGTTCAGGCATTCTCCCCCGGTGCGGGAACCGCTTCCGCCCGGACGGGGGGATGCAGAGGGAACGCGCCCGGTATACCCACTTCCAGACGGATACACCCTCTGGGGGGCAAGCGCCCGTATTGTTTATTCGTTGCACCAAAAGATTGTGACAGGAGAACAAAGCTGATATGGCACTACTTGGGGCACACGTTTCGGCAGCCGGTGGTTTGCCGAAGGTTTTCAGCCGGGCCGAAGATGTTGGCGCCGAGGCATTGCAGCTTTTTACAAAAAACCAATTGCAGTGGCACGCCTCGCCCCCTTCCCTCTCCGACTGTCAACGCTTCTTCGCTGCTTGGCGGGAGAGCTCGATCAGGCAGGTTATCGCCCATGCCTCCTATCTCATCAACCTTGCCGCTCCCGGGCCTGTCTGGGAGAAGAGCGTTCAGGCTTTGGTAGGGGAGATAGAGCGCTGTGATCTCCTGGGGATCGACTACCTGGTGCTCCATCCGGGGAGCCACAAAGGGACAGGTGAAGAGAAGGGGCTGGCGCTGCTTTCGCGGGGGCTGGAACGGGCATTGGAACAGTCCGATATGACCCATGTACGGGTACTTTTGGAGACCATGGCAGGCCAAGGCAGTGTACTGGGAGCTTCTTTCCATCATTTTAGCAAAATATTACAGCACCTCCCCTTGAACGACCGGATCGGATTCTGCCTCGATACCTGCCACATGTTCGCCGCCGGATACGAATTCCGCTTCCCGGGAAGCTACGAACACCTGATGCAGCTTGTGGAAAAGACCATAGGCTGTCAAAATGTGTATTGCATTCACTTCAATGACAGCAAGGAAGAGAAAGGTTCGAAACGGGACCGACACGAACACATCGGTGACGGGAAATTAGGCATCCAACCCTTTAGCCTGTTTATCAGCGATCCGCGATGGGAGAACACACCCTGCCTGCTGGAAACCCCAAAGGAACGGAAAAGCGACAGCGAGAATCTTGCTCTGTTACGGAAACTGCGAGGCAGTTGAATTCGCGTATCCGACGGTGTGACGGTTCGGTACGCAAGGTAACCTCAAGGAGGGAGAGCGTATGAATCCTGTGCTCCATATATTCCCCGAACGACTACGGGAGAATGTTCATGCTGTGGCAGAACGATGCCGCAACAACGGCATCAGCGTGGTGGGGGTAACAAAGGGTACCTGTGCACATCCTGCCGTCGCAAGAGTGATGGCGGACAGTGGCTGTACGTGGCTTGCCGACAGCAGAGTACAGAATCTGGAACGCCTTCATGCCGCCGGATTGGATTGCCCTGTTCTGCTGCTTCGCATACCGATGCCCTCTGAGATTCCTACAATGCTCGATCAGGCATCAGCCGCGCTTGTATCCATGCCGGAGACCATCAGCATGATCGAAAAGGAATGTGCGGAACGCCGGCGTGCATTCCAGATTATTGTCATGGTTGACATTGGTGATCTGCGAGAGGGCATCTGGCCTGATGAAGCGGAACAGATCGCCGAACGCATCGCCGCATCTCCCCATGTTCGCTGCCTCGGCGTGGGCGCGAATTTTGGTTGTTTCGGTGGTGTGCTCCCCACCCGGGACAATATGACCACCCTTGTGGATACAGCACTGGAAATCGAGCGACATCTCCCCTACAGATTGGAGATCCTTTCGGGAGGCGCCACATCTTCCCTGCAGCTTCTCGAAAAAGGCGAACTCCACCCTCGGATCAACCAGTTGCGCATCGGGGAAGCAATGCTGCTGGGAAGCGATGTCACCAGGATGCGTACGATTCCCTACCTGAGGTCCGACGTCTTCCTTCTCCAGGCTGAGGTTGTAGAGGTGCGAAGAAAACCGAGTATTCCAATCGGAGAAATCGGCGCAGATGCCTTTGGGCATGTCCCGCATTTCGAGGACCGAGGGACGCGCCTGAGAGCCATCGTGGGCATAGGCCGTCAGGATGTGGTGCCTGAAGATCTTACCCCTGTCGATGACGGGGTCTCCATCCTGGGAGCCTCCAGCGATCACCTGACGCTGGATGTAGAAGATATGGGTGTGGCGCCTCAGGTTGGCGACACACTGGACTTTACAATGGACTATGGGGCGCTGCTGGCGCTCAGCACATCCTCATACGTCAAGAAGACAGTCCATTCCGACTAGATTACAGGAGTTAATTCGCAGCTGATGGAAGAACTTCAAACTTTTTTTTCTTTCCTAAGATGGCAAGACATAGTTGACATCCTTGTTATTAGTTTTGTTTTTTACAAGCTTTTTCTTTTGCTTGCCGATACCAGGGCAATGCAACTTGTAAAAGGCTTGCTGATGCTGGGATGCGCTGCTGCCATTGCCAATTTTTTTCAGCTGCAAGCACTGCTATGGCTGTTTAGCAAGTTGTTTAGCGTTGTATTCATTACCATTCCAATTATTTTCTACCCAGAACTGCGGCGTATGCTTGAAGAACTGGGGCGCGGGACGCTCCTCCAAAGGGTTCGGGAGCGGGAACATGCAGACAAACTGGCTGAGGAGGTTACCCGAGCACTTCTCTATCTGCAGTCCAGGCGTATCGGGGCCCTGCTTGTTCTCCAGAGACGTACGGGACTCAAGGACGTCTGGCGTCCGGCAGTGAAACTGCAGTCACATATCACACAGGAGCTGCTTATCTCGATCTTTTGGCCCGACAATCCGTTACACGATGGAGCGGTGATCCTTGACAGGGAGCAGATCATTGCGGCTGCATGCTATCTGCCTCTTACAGAAAAGAGTCTCGCACGCTGGTACGGGACACGCCATCGCGCAGCGCTGGGGATCACGGAGAATTCCGACGCCATCTCTCTGGTTGTCTCGGAAGAACGCGGCGAGATCACACTTGCGGTCAATGGGGTTCTCTCCCGTGGATTGAAGGACAGACAGGTGCGCAGATTGCTCTTGCACTATTTCCAGGGAAAGGTGGAAGAACAAGGCACCTTTGAGCGGTTGCGTGATGAGTTCCGCAACGTTTGGCGTGGAGGAAACGACGATGAAAATGCTTGATCAGTTTGACGCGCTTCTGCGCTCCAAGCTTTTTTTGCGGGTGCTTGCCGTTTTTCTGGCATTTTTCGTCTGGTTCTACGCCGCAGGGGACCGCAATCTGACAACAGTCAAGTCGCTGAAGGTACCATTGGAGTACCATAACCTCAAAAGCGGATTGAGCATCTCCAGCAGGGAAAGTGCGGTACAGATTCAGGTGAGGGGACTGCGTCAGCGGCTGGGGCGTTTCGATCCCGGTCAGTTCGCCTGTGTGGTCGATCTTCAGGGGCTTGATCGGGGGATCTACACGCTTCCAGTGGATGCTCCCCTGCCGGCCGGGATAGAGCTTGTCAGTGTGAGCCCTTCGTACATCAAGGTGCAGCTTTCGGAAATCATAGAAAAAAATGTTCCGATTGAGATTGAATACCCCAAGAATCTTCCGGAAACGATCATTGTTACCAAGGAAGAATTAAAGAAAACGGAAGCTACGATCCGTGGCCCCGCGGGGACTGTGGAGAAGATTCCCTATGTCTTTGTCGCACCGGATATTGAGCAACTCTCCGCGACAACGGATCCGCAACAACTGGTGCTCCCCCTGCAGATTCCTGTAACAGCATCCAGTGCGACGCAGCTCTCTATTCAGCCCAGGGAGGTAGAGCTGAACGTACAGGTCAAAAAGCGGCTTCCCGTCAGGACGGTTCCCCTCAGGGTGGACGTGCAGGGCGACCCGGCGGATGACTACAGAGTCAAGACAGTCGTGATCGCTCCAGCCGAGGTCACTCTGTCAGGACCGCCTGAGCACTTGGAACAACTGGAATCTCTTTCTCTTGATCCGGTTACGATCGAGAGCTTGGATCACAACAGAACGCTACACCGCGTGATTCCGGTCCCCGAGGAAGGCGTGCGTATCGTCGACGCTCCCCGGGAAGCTACGGTAACGGTTGAACTCGCTCCCGTTACGGAAACGCGACTCTATGCACATGTCCGGGTACAGCCAAGGGGGAAGGGTGTCTATCCCCACTGGACGTTCTCGCCGGAGAGGGTCGATGTGGTGCTGCAGGGACGACCGTCGGAATTGGATCGGGTCAAGGACGTCGCAGCATTCGTCGACATTACCAATCTGGTTTCCCGGGTCATCACCGTTCCGGTACATGCCAAAGCAGGCGGAGCCTCGGTGGATGTGCAGGAGATTATGCCCGCGACTGTCACGGCGTATGCAGATGTGAAGTAACCTGAAAAGACCAAGGAAGGAGGTGTAGGCATGCCCGGAACAGAAAAAATCCGCTGTCTCTTTGGCACCGACGGTGTCCGAGACCTCGCCAACAGGGGGGTTATGATCCCGGAAATGGCGCTGCGGTTAGCCAGAGCCTACGTGTGGTGGTTGATCAGAAACGGTCACAGCCGCCCTACGATTATTGTGGGGCGCGATACGAGGCGTTCGGGTGGAATGCTGGAGGCTGCGATTGTCACGGGTCTGACCTCTTCGGGGGCAGAGGTGAAGACCATCGGCGTCATCCCCACACCCGGCGTCAGCTGCGCTATACTCAGAACCTGCGCCGACGGTGGTGTGGTGCTGAGCGCCTCCCATAACCCTGCGGAATATAACGGGATCAAGTTTTTTGACGCCAGCGGTTCAAAGCTGACCGATGACGCAGAAAGCGAGATCGAGGAATTTCTGGAGGATACGCTCCTGGACGACTGGCGGCCCACAGGAGCATCCATAGGCGGAGTGGAGTATGCGCAACCATTACGCAATCTCTACATTGATATGCTGGCGGCGGAAGCGGAGCGCCTGGGGGATTTCCAGGGGCGTTTTGCTGTAGATACCGCTCATGGTGCCGCCACAGCCATAATGGAAGAGGTGGTCCACCGGGCAGGGTGGGATGCCCAAATGCTTGGCAACGCGCCAAATGGTCTGAACATCAATGAAGGAACCGGTGTGATGAACCTTCACCACCTCCAGCAGTACGTTGTTGAACAGGAGCTGGATTTTGGATATGCCTTTGACGGGGATGCCGACCGCGTTCTTTTCGTGGACAGGCAGGGGCGCGTGATCGATGGAGACATCATGCTCTGGGTGATGGCCCGGTGGATGAAACGACAGAGCGGCAAGGGCGTTGTGGCAACCGTGATGAGCAATATGGCTCTGGAGGAACATCTCGGGCACGAAGGGATCACCCTGACCCGATGCCCTGTAGGAGATCGGTACGTGCTCGCCCAGATGCGGAATACTGAGGCCGCCGTAGGCGGGGAACAGTCAGGGCACATCATCGTCCGGGACTACACCACCACCGGGGACGGCCCCAACACGGCGATTCTCTTTATGCGGGCCTGCCGAGAGTTGGGGGAGGAGATCGATACGCTGGTTGATCGGTTCCACAGATATCCCCAAACCCTGCACAATATATCCGTGGCGGACAAGGCCGTCATGCTTGGCCATCCCAGGTTGAAGGAGGTCACCTCTTCGCTGGAATCCATGATGAACGGGAGGGGCCGTATCCTGATTCGCCCCTCGGGCACGGAACCTTTGGTCCGGGTTCTTGTGGAAGCCAGAGAACGGGGTCTCCTGGAGCAGTCATGCCGGGAACTGCTCTCGGTCATTGAAGAGATTAATCAAACAACAGCTGTTCAGTAAATATAAGGGGGTAATAATATGAATAAATCCAAAAATATCAATACATGCCTCTTTCCCGTTGCCGGATTGGGGACACGCTTTCTACCGGCCACCAAGGAAACCCCCAAAGAGATGCTCCCTCTTATCGATCGACCACTCATACACTACGGAGTGGATGAGGCGGTGGATGCGGGGTGCTCCGATATCGTCTTCGTCACCGGGCGCGGGAAGCGCTCGATTGAGGACTACTTCGACAGATCCTGTGAGCTGGAAGATCTTCTGGAACAGCGCGGCAAGTCGGAAATGCGGGATATGGTCCGCAACATCTCGCAATTGGCGCGTTTTGCCTACGTCAGGCAGAGCGAACCTCTCGGACTCGGGCACGCTGTATTATGCGGCGCACCGATCTGCCAAAACGCCCCTTTCGGCGTGATTCTTCCCGACGACGTCATGAAAGCCAGCCCCTCCGTCCTCGGACAGCTTATCAATGTCCACAGGACCCGCGGGGGATCGGTCATCGCGCTTGAAGAGGTGCCCGCAGAGAGCACCTCCAGATACGGGATCATTGCGGGGGAAGAAGTGGAGAACGATGTCTTCAAGATACACGATATGGTGGAAAAACCCGATCCCAGCGAAGCACCCAGCAACCTTGCCATCATGGGACGATACATACTCTCTCCCACAATCTTCGAGGAGCTGCGTGGGCTTACCCCGGGTTCCGGAGGGGAGCTGCAGCTTACGGACGCCGTCAAATCCCTGATGAAACGGGAACCGGTGTGGGGTTACATCTACAAGGGAACCAGGCTGGATTGCGGCACAAAAAGCGGCTGGCTCCGGGCAACAACAATGATGGCTCTTGAAGACCCCGAACTGCGATCTATCATACTCGAAGTGCTTCGGGAACAGGTCGGCGAGAACACACTACTCAACGGGTAACCTGTCGTCCAGATGGGAGGGGAGAGGGTATAATAGGGAAAAGAGAGGTGATGCGACGACCCAACCAGTATGCACAGCAGAAGCGGATAAGGGAAGCGCCAGGGCCCGCAAGGGTTGACGAGGATGGAGGAGAATCGATGATCGGCGGATGCCTCCAGGGGTGCAGGAATCCCAAAAGCAGCAGAACAAAACCTCTAGGCAACTAGAGGGACAAAATCTTCTGCATCCTGCGTTGTTTTGACAAAAGAAAGGATTACAGCAATGTGCGGAATCGTTGGATACATCGGGGAACGCAAAGCCGCAGATATAATACTTGATGGTTTGAAAAGGCTGGAATATCGCGGCTACGACTCTGCAGGGATGTCCATCATAGAAAATGGTGAGAGCCATCTCATCAAGAATGTAGGGAAGGTTGCAGACCTGGAAGAGATCGCTCTTCGCAAGGGGTATGCAGGAACAACGGGGATCGGGCACACCCGCTGGGCAACCCACGGTGGCGTGACGGTGGAGAACGCCCACCCCCACGCCGACGAATCCCGGCGTATTGTGCTTGTCCACAATGGGATCATCGAGAATTTCAACGAGATCAAAGATAGCCTGGAACAGGAGGGCGTGCGTTTTGTTTCCCAGACCGACACTGAGGTGATTGTCCAGCTTCTTGCAATGATGCGCCAGGAAACCTCGACAATGTTCGAAGCGCTGCAAGCCCTGAAAAAACGGCTGCGTGGCTCCTACGCCCTGGTGATCATCGACCAGGAGGATCCTGAAGTACTGTACTGTATACGGAAAGGCTCGCCTCTGGTGCTGGGAGTCGGTGAAAACGAAGCCTTCTGCGCTTCCGATGTCCCTGCGTTTCTGCCCTACACCTCGAAGGTGATCTATCTCAATGACGGCGACATCGCCGCTGTCTGGAAAGATGGCCATGTCCTGTGGAGCGAGGAAGGGACCCAGTTTCAAGGGGAGATTTCCACTATCGAATGGGACGTCTCCATGGCGGAGAAGGAAGGCTATCCCCATTACATGTTGAAGGAGATCAACGAACAGGGGGCCGTACTGCGGGCAACCCTCAAAGACAGGATCAGATCCAAGCGGGTTGAGCTTGATGAGGAGCTGGTACTACCGGACAACAGGGTGGTCAACTGGAAGAAACTGCATATTGTGGCCTGTGGGACCTCCTACTACGCCGCCATGGTCGCCGCGTCATTCTTTGAACGATGGACCGACCTCGATGTGCGGGTGGACATTGCATCGGAGTATCGGTACAGGGCACTGCGGAATTCCCCCGAAACCCTGGCGGTCTTCGTCTCGCAGTCCGGGGAGACAGCGGACACCCTGGCGGCGCAGAGAAAGGCGCGACAGGAAGGAGCGCACTGTGTGGCGATCACCAATGTGCGCGGATCTACCCTGGCCCGCGAGGTGCACAACGTGCTTTTGCTCCGGGCCGGCCCCGAAATCGGCGTGGCAGCCACAAAGACGTTCACCGGGCAGCTTGCGGCGCTCTATCTCCTTGTTCTCGCCCTGGGGAAAAAACGAGGGACATTGCCCGAAGCGGAAGAGGAACGCCTGGTGGAGGAACTCCTGCAGCTTCCCTATAAGGTGGAAACGGTACTCGAGCGGGACGGAAGCATCGAAGCCCTCTCCAGACGGTTTGCCGGATGTGACACCTTTCTCTATTTGGGCCGCGGATTCTCCTTCCCGATTGCACTGGAAGGAGCTCTGAAACTCAAAGAGATCTCCTACATCCACGCAGAGGGCTACGCAGCAGGCGAAATGAAGCATGGCCCCATTGCCCTGCTCGAACCAAATGTTCCAGTCGTGGCGATTGTTCCGCGGGACAGCCTCTACGAAAAAATGCTATCGAACATTCAAGAGGTAAAAGCACGGAACGCGCCTGTTATCGCGGTATGTAACGACAACGACACACTCATCGAGCAGTACACCCACAATCTGATTCGCATCCCCTGGACCGACGAAGCCTTCGCCCCCTTTCTGACAGTCCTTCCGCTGCAGATCTTCGCCTATCAGGTTGCGCTCCTCCGGGGATGTGAGATCGATCAACCCCGCAACCTCGCCAAGAGCGTCACCGTAGAGTAGAATCTCGGCGGGTTGCTGGAAAAGAAAAACAGACGGCGCAGAGACAGGGAGATGACACGTATCTCCCTGTCTCTTTTTTGCTATGGAACAAGGGGTTCGACTACCGAGGGAACGTAAAGCCGCAGATGGGTTATGTCACTGAGGGCGGTGTCGTGACGACCGCTGAACACCGGCAGGGGTTTCCAGGGGCCGAAGACTGTCCTGCACAGGACAAGGCTCCGTCTCCCGTAGGTGGCCCAGAGGTTCCACAGTTGTTCGCCATCCCCAGGACCGGATACAAACCGTCCGCTGAAGAGCGGAGTGCTCCCAACGAGGGAATCTCGCATATGTGTGCCGACAACCAGCCACTGCGTTAAGCGCCACAGGGAAGCCATCTCGGGGGAAGAGGCAGCGTGTGCCAGGGGAATGACCTGGAATCCCCCCACAGATCCCTGCGGTGAGGTGCTGACACAGATCACTCCAGGATGATTGGCTCTGAGTCGTCCCGGTACCTGATAGCGGCTGCCGCCGAAACGGCCGACACCACCAACAGGCCTCACGACACGAGCGATAACGGCTGTGCCCGACGCATCCCTGCAGATGACCCGCCCGCCCGGCCAGTTTTCGATATCCACAAACCCAAAGGAGGGAGACTCGGGAACGGCTATCTCCAGGGCAACCGCGTCGACAAGCTGGCTGATGCTGTACAGGGGCTCCTTTGTGCCATCTGCGAATCTGCAGTGGACAGGGACACCAACAGGGGGGGCCCAGGCGCCAAATACCCCATGCCCCCCCTTTCCTTCAATAACAACGGAGGAGCTCTGTCCGGCGGCCGGCGCGAAGCTTTCCGCGGGAAGGATACTGAGGATTTGCCCGCGCTGGGATCTCCTGCGCGCGAGAAGATGGATGGCATTGACGGCAGTCGCCGCCACATGCCCAGGCTTCCCCCATTTCGAAGCAGTGAAGGCGGGCCATTTCATGGTTTCCGGCACACGAACCACATTGCCTAAGGGGAATACGGCGCCGTCGGCCATGGCAACGGTCACCCCAGCACCCTCCTGAAGGGGGATTGAAATCGTGTAGAGCAGCGTATCCTCAGGAATGCGATCGGCGTCTCCCCCCCGAGCGTGTACGGCGGTAGAGAAAGAGAGCAAGAGGGGGACAAGGAGAGCAAGCAGAAAAATAAATTTTTTACCTAATTTGATATTACAAAAATCAATAAGCATAAATAAAATCACTTCACCTTTTCTCCAAGGACCCGTTTCACCTTTTCCCGCACCACCTCGGGGTGAAAGGGCTTCACGATAAACTCCTTGGCCCCCCACTGCAAGGCCTGGAGCAACCTGGGCTTGTCGCCGTGGCTGGTAATGACGATAATCGGCAGATTGCTGAAGAATTTGTTTTTGCGGATACGTTCCATCAGGGAAAACCCATCCATTCCCGGCATCAGCAAGTCGAGCAGCACTAACGCGGGGGCCGACGACTGGATCTTGCGCAGCGCCTCCTGCCCATCCTCGGCCTCCCGAACAGAGTACCCCTCCTGTTCCAGCAGATGACGAAGACCTTTCCGGATTACCGAGGCGTCATCGACAATAAGGATATCCTCGTTCCCTTTGTGACGGGAACCCTTCGCAGATTCCTTTGCTTTCCCCGCAGCCTCTTCCCGTTGTCCCGGAGACCCACCGCCCTGCTGGTGGCCCTCCGGGACATTCAGGGCTGTCAGGATCTGCCCTTCCTGAGGAGGGAAGGCAAGGACGTCTTCGCAACCGAGGACCCTGGCCTTCATCCTGAGACGGATATTTTGCCAATCCTCGGAGAGTGCTATGAACTCCGTGTGGGAAAAGGAATCGTTTTTCTTGATTTCCTGGAGCACCTGTTCGGTGCTCTTCTTTTCGATTTGACTCCAATGGAACAACAGCGCACCGGCGGGGTGCTTGACGGTATGGACCTCGGAAAAAAGCGCGTTGAGGTCATCCCATTCCTTCACCTGGAAACCCGATTTTTTGAGTATATTTGACAAATACATCCTTGATTTTTTGTCAGAAATAGCAATTATTATTTGTTGATTGAAGTTCAGGGTAATCCTCCTATTCTTTATGTCAGCACGGGCACTCACAAAGGGAAAAACCAGATCGCCCACAGGTTTCCCAGGCCATGATACAGTATAGCAGGTGTCACGGTATCGTAACGTTCCCGCAGGATGCCCATCACAAGTCCCGGGAAAAAGGTTGCCAGGTAGATGTATTCAGGATGAAAGAAGAGATGGGTAATGGCAAAAAGAAGGGCAACCAGGGGCACGCGTGCCACAGCCGGACAGAGGGGTCGTAGAATGCTTTGCAGCCATCCTCTGAAGAACACCTCTTCTATGCAGGCTGCGGTCACCCCGGCCAGTGCGAACATGCACACCGAGCCCAGGGGGACCGATCTGGGGAGGGACAGGCCGGGCCAATGCAATGCAACCACTGTCAGTGGAATCAGTGTCCCTACGGTCCAATAGAGCACCTCCACTGCCATTGCGCGCGACCACATCAGTCTGAGCCCATACCTACCTGGAGATTTCCTTCGGAAAAAGCACCATAAGTAAGGTCCATAAAGCATTACAGCCGCTACAACGAATTCTTTCATGGAAACCTCCGGCAAATATGATGGTACGCGGATCCACCTTGCAACCGTACTCCCCTGGATCATCTAATGGATTCGGTCTGCAGGGTGCGCACGAGGATCCGCCGTTGCCGCCGTACCTGCAGCAGATCCCCTGCTTGCCCAAAGGGAGTGTGGATGTTCATGGCTGTACCCATAGCGGTCCTGGCTGGGGAGCGAGGGCCTAACGGATCACGCCCGGCCAGGTTTTTCTCCAAAGAAAGCGCTCAGGGAATCATTACAGGAATTGTCGAAAAATACAAGGGGAAGAGGGAAAGGCCCGTGGCGGCACAAAACGGAAAAGCAGTAATGCCAAACGTCCTTTGATGTCACATCATTTCAGGACAATGAGGAACATCACACCGTGGGCGTCGTTGCGGATGGTGATTCCCTACTCTGCTGGGCGGTCAGGCTTCTCCGTGGAACGGAGGCAGGAGCGTATCCATATCAGGAGAATACCTGGAATCAATGGCGCTGTTGCAACCCAAAGCGGAGCATGTCTGGAAAGCATGACAGCTGCCGCTATCAGTATACAAAAGTAGTGGCCCCAGAAAAGCGCATGAGAAAGCGCGCTTCTATTCCTGGCCCGATACCACATACCCGCTACTGAGGCGGTCCCACAAAAGACGAGCACCAGGCAAAGACTGATGTAAACGCCATGCAGAGGCACTATTGCCTTTAGTGCATGTTCCAGTATTTGCATTGATCGCATGTTCCGTACATATAAATCTCTACCTGAGTGACGTCGTACCGACAATCGGCGGCAAGTTGAGCCATTGTTTCGTGGGAACTGGGAACATCAAAGACCTTTCCGCATCGAGTGCAGCGGAAATGAGCATGAGGGGCGGTATTGGGATCAAGAAGGATCCTCTTTTTGTCGATCGTCAGAATCTTGATGAGATTGTTGCGTTCCAACAGCTGCGCCGTTCCATAGATTGTCGCGAAGGAAATAGTAGGGAATTCCTCCTGCAGCTCTTGGTAGATCTCTTCGGCTGAAGGATGATCTGTTCTCTTTTCCAGACGTCTGAGTATGGCAACCCTCTGGGCCGTAATCTTGGCTCCCTGTTGCTTGAGGTGCCGGACACTCTCTTCCAAGCTCCACATGACGCTTCCTCCTCAGAATTCCTGTTACGTGCCGGGTTTCTGTAATGATTAATAATAACCGCAGAAACAGCGGCTTGGCAAGCCTCAAATGGCCTCAGAAGGGTGCGATTGATAACTGCTGCAGAGAAAGGCTGCAAGAGGGAGAGGATTCAGCATCTCAACAGGCCGTTTTCGGGTGTTCACAACCGTTGCAGTCCGGGGTTGGACCGGCAGATGAAGCCCTTCAATCCGTGGATCGAGGCTCGCGGGTGGAGGTTGACAGCAGGCTATACTTCGTCAATAATGTTCAACGCTATGCTGGGGTGTAGCCAAGGTTGGCAAGGCAGGGGACTTTGGATCCTCGATCGCTGGTTCGAATCCAGCCACCCCAGCCAGGCTTGCATTTCTGATGTTATATCGAAAAAACGAGGCTGCGTGTTGGAAACGCATCGGGAACGTCAGGTTCTAGCAAGTGCCCAGGCCCATGCAGTGAAGGGCCTTTTTTTGTTGGCCTTCCGTTGCACACATATAGAGCGATATCCGGTAAGGAGGGAGAGGAGTGGGGCACCCAACGATTTGCGCCCTGATCTTAGCAGCAGGTCAGGGGAAACGAATGCGGAGTTCCCTTCCTAAGGTACTCCAGCCGCTTCTCTGCGAACCATTGATAAGTTATCCTGTACAGGCGGTCCGGGAAGCAGGGATTACAGATACGGCGGTGGTCGTAGGACACGGCGGCACCCAGGTTGACGCATATCTCAAGCGGCAGTGGCCTGACACCACCGTGTTATGGCAAACAGAACAAAATGGTACGGGACATGCCGTGCAGGTGACGGCCGACTGGTGGAAGCAATATGACTACGTCATTGTTATTCCAGGGGACGTCCCACTGATTCCGACTCGTCTCTTCAGAGCTATAGGCAATAAGCTCGGCAAGGGCAGTGAAGCCGTACTGGTAACAATGAACCAGGAGGATCCAGCGGGATATGGACGCATACTCCGGAACGGGGGCAGGCTTGCAGTCGTTGAGGAAGCAGACGCCACCGACCGACAGCGCTGCATTACGGAGGTCAACAGCGGCGTGTATGCATTCCGCAGTGACATCCTCTCCCAAGCACTGGAAACCCTGGACAGCGACAACAACCAAAAGGAATACTACTTGCCTGATGTCCTCCGCTATTTCAATGAATACCGTTATGAGATAGCACCTCTTCTCTGGGAGAACCCGACAGAACTTCTTGGCGTCAATTCGCCTCGGCAGTTAACCGAACTCCATGCCGTCGCCCGCGAAGGCATCAACCGAAGACATATCGAGAACGCTGTCAAGATTCTCTCGCCTGATACCACCTGGATAGGACCCCGAGTGCATCTCGAACCGGATGTCACCCTGATGCCTGATGTACAGCTCTGGGGAACAACCCGGGTAGGACAGGGGACGGTGATCGGAAAGGGGACAATACTCGAGGACGCCCAGATTGGACAAAACTGCAGAACCGTGGCGTATGTATATATCAAAGCAAGTCGGATTGAAGCCAATTCTGCTGTGGGTCCCTTCGCCTATATACGAGATGGTGCCGTCCTGGAAGAAGGGGCCTTCGCCGGCAAATTCGTGGAGATCAAAAAAAGCAGGATGGGACCGGGAAGCAAGGTGCCCCATCTCTCCTATATCGGTGACGCAACGATAGGCGAAAACACGAATATCGGTGCCGGAACGATCACCTGCAACTACGATGGCGATTCGAAACATACAACAACAATCGGAAAGGACTGCTTTGTCGGGAGTGATACCATGTTTGTGGCTCCCGTTACAATGCATGACGGTGCCGTCACCGGGGCAGGTTCCGTTATCACCCACGATGTCCCCGAGCACTCCCTTGCCGTTTCTCGGGCGCGACAGCGCGTGATCGAAGACTGGGTTCTCCGGAAGAAACAGCGCAAGGAGGAAGAGGGAGGAGGAAAGTAGGATGGTGTCACGGCTCCGAGAGCTGAAAGTATTCTCTGGTTCGGCAAACCTTGACTTTGCCCAGGAGGTTGCCGAACACCTGCGCGTACCCCTGGCCGCATCCAAGCGGTTCCGATTCTCCGATGGCGAAATCGGCGTCTCCGTCGAAGAAAGTGTACGGGGTGCCGATGTCTTTGTGGTGCAATCGACTTGCCATCCGGTCAATGAAACCCTCATGGAATTGCTGATCATGCTTGATGCGCTCGTTCGGGCTTCTGCCTACCGGGTCAATGTGGTTACCCCGTACTTTGGATATGCACGGCAGGACAGGAAGACAAAAGCTAGAGAACCGGTGACGGCAAAACTGGTCGCCAACCTTATCCAGAAGGCCGGGGCAGACAGGGTGATCGCTGCAGACCTCCATGCCGGACAGATTCAGGGCTTCTTCGATATCCCTGTTGATCATCTCACAGGGGTAAATCTGCTGGCCCAGTATTTTGAAGAGAAACTCAAGGAAGCCATCCAGCAGGAGCGCGTTGTCGTGGTCTCTCCGGATATCGGGGGCGTCGTCCGGGCGCGCCACTTTGCCGTACAATTGCGGAACGCCGATCTTGCTGTGGTCGACAAACGGCGCTCCCATCAACAGGTGAACCAATGTGAGGTTATGGAGATCATCGGCAACGTGGACGGAAAAGAGGTTATCCTGGTTGACGATATCATCGATACGGCCGGAACCATGGTGAAAGCCGCAGAGGCGTTGAAGGACCGGGGAGCAACGGCGGTCTATGCCTGCGCAACCCATGCAGTGCTGTCGGGGCCTGCGATAGAAAGGTTGCGGGAGTCTTCTATAGAGGAGGTTGTATTAACAAATACGATCCCATTGTCTGAAGAAAAACGATTGGAAAAAATTACAGGATTGTCCATTGCCCCGCTTGTAGCGGAAGCAATCAGCAGAATCCACTCCGATCATTCGGTAAGCATTCTGTTCCGCTAGGGACTAATGGACAGATGAAAAGCAGCCGGAGGGAGGATGTACCATGTCAAACTTTATACCGATAACCTTTGCAGAGAGACCCACGGAACAGACGAAAGGCACCAACCGCAGATTGAGACAGGAAGGGCGGCTTCCGGGGGTTTTCTATGGACCCGAGTTCCAGGGAAGTTCACCTATTACCGTAGATGCCCATGAACTGTTACGGCACATCAGGCACTCCCATTGGGAAACCCTGCGCATTGAAGCGCAGCTTCCCGACGGAAGCAAGCAAATGGCCCTTATCAGGGACCTGCAGCGTGACCCGATCACCGATGAGGTCCTGCATGTCGATTTCTACCAGATGGTGGCGGGTCATAAGATCGATGTGACGGTTCCCATAGAGATCACCGGTCGGGAGGAGTGTGTAGGTATCAAGGAGGGGGGCGTGTTTGAAGAGGTAGAACACGAAATTCAGATCCATGTCCTTCCCAAAGACATCCCCGATGCGATCATCCTTGACGTCCGTAATCTGTCGAAGGGGAGTGTGGTGCACGCCCAGGACTGCGCTATCCCCGAGCATGCCGAACTCGTAACGGACCCCCAGGAGGTCATCATGATGGTCACCGAGCCGAGGCAAACGATTGAAGAGGAAGAACTCGAGGTCTCCGAGGAAACGGAAGAAGAAATGGAAGTAGAGGTAGTCCAGAAGGGGAAAGAACGGGAAGAGGAAGAGTAAAGAACCTTGCGGGCGATTATCGGGCTGGGCAATCCAGGCCGGAGGTATGCCAGAACGCGGCATAACGCCGGCTGGATGGTGGTTGACAGAGTGAGCGCCGATCTCCGAGCCGCGCCGGGCCCCCGGGAACGGACGATGCGAATTAAAGAGGCTGTCGGCGTTTCGTCGCAACGGATTCTCTGTGTGAAACCACGTACCTTCATGAATAGAAGCGGCATCGCGGTCGGTCGGCTTGTACGGCATTGGGGGCTGCTCCCTTCCGAGTGCCTGATTGTCTATGACGACATCTCCCTTCCCTTTGGACGGTTACGCATGAGGGAAAAGGGCTCGGCGGGGAGCCACAACGGTATGGCCTCTGTGCTCGAAACGCTGCAGACCCGGGAGGTGCCTCGTTTGCGTGTGGGAATAGGCGCATCGAACCACGTCGAGGGTCTGGCGGAGTATGTCCTCACCCCCTTTTCGCCCGGCGAACGCCGGAAGCTGCCAGAGATATGCAGTGCCGCCGCAGAGGTAGCCCAGCTGTGGACTGACGGAGCAACCGATCAGGCAATAGCAAAAGCAAGCGAATTTGTCCTCACGATGTAACGCGGAGGCAGAGAAGCTGCGATTCTGTGTCTGCCCGGAGTGGCGGGATATCCCGCCACTTTCTTTTTATGAGGAAGGATTGAATGTGGATTTTCCTGTACCGCAAAACGATCTTTTCAAGGTAGATACCAAGGATTGGTTAAGGGGCATGACTTTGTCGTGCGCCGTCGACGGCTCCGCCTGGTCATGGATTGCACGCTCCTTTCCAAAACAAGAGGACCATACCGTTGCGATACTCCCCAATCTCAAACAGTGTTCTGAGTTTGTCGGCGATCTTCGGACCTTGACTGGCAAAGATTGTCTCATGTTGCATGAGCTTCCTCTGGTTGAAGAGAAATCGGGGGATCGTTCGCTGTGGATACAGCGCGGGGAATGCGTGAAAGAGTGGATTGATACGGGAGGGATGTTGGCCGCCACACCCGGTGGGATATTGGGACCACTGCAGGAATCCCACAGGTCGATCGCCCTCTCGGCGGGTTCGGTATATCCAAGAGACGCCTTGCTTCAGTGGCTCACGGGTAACGGGTACCACGCTGCCAGTCTGGTTTGGGAACCTGGTCAGTTCGCCGCACGGGGGAGTATTGTGGATCTTTTTGATCCCGTCTGCAAGCATCCCCTCCGCATTGAGTATTACGACGACGAAATAGAAAACCTCCGACTCTACGATACGGAATCCCAGTTGACACATACCCCGTTGCAAGAGATAGAGCTCCACGCCCTGGAGGCTTCCTCGAGAGCAGCACCCCTCTCTTTGCTCGATTATATTCCGGACACGGCCCGCTTCCTGTTCTATGACCCGCAGCGCCTTGAGAACAACGGAGAGAGCTACTACTGGCTCTGGGAAAACCTCAGAGCAAACAACCCCCAGCTTCCCGAGCTCCTGCAGTGGCAGGAGCTGCTGCTGCGTTCGGCTGCATACCCCCGATGCCGCATCGCGAAACAAGCCAATCCGGCTCCCGACACCCCTTCGCTACGTCTCTCCTCTATCCCTGTATTCAAGGGACACTGGCAGGAGATTCGAGCACAGGTGACACAGTGGAAGCAGCAAGGGTTGTCGGTGGTTGTCTATTCCAGGAGTGAGGAAACCTGTATCTGGGCACGTGAGCGTGCCCTGGAAAGCCGGCAAAAGCCGTTAACCAAAGGCTTCCTTGATCAAGAGACGGAACAGGTCTTTCTCAGCGACACGGAACTTATCGGTGTTACACTACAGGAAGCGGACGAACGCTTCTGGTTTGCCCCTCCCCAGGAATGGGGACAGCATCTGACAAGAGGAAGCTGGGTGGTGCACGAGGAGTACGGTGTTGCAAGGTTTCTTGGAACCGAGATGATCGAGGGGCCTCTTGGAGAGCAGGAGTATCTCGTATTGGAGTACGCCGGTAAGAGAAGACTCCTCGCACCGATAACCCAGCTCTACAGGATATCGAGCTACGAGAGCCCCTCGGGAGAGGCGCCAACCCCGGATAATCTGAAAGGCTCGCGTTGGAAAAAAACCTACCAAAAGGCAAGGGAAAAGGCAAAACAGGAAGCGAAGGTTATCGCGAAGATATTCGCGCAAAGGGAAACCACGCAGGGGTACAGATTCCCTGAAAGCGACCAGATTTTCGCACATGTCGAACACAATTTCCCCTACAGCGAGACACGGGACCAACTGCGGGCCATTCGCGATATCGAACAAGACATGGAGCACCCTTCTCCAATGGACCGCCTCATCGTAGGAGATGTGGGGTTCGGGAAAACCGAGGTCGCCTTACGCGCTGCCGTGAAAGCAGCCGAAGCAGGGAAACAGACCGTGTTCCTGGTGCCGACAACCATACTGGCGCAGCAGCACTATGAAACCTTTACCCAAAGACTCTCGGGGGTGCCTCTGCGCGTCTCCGTCCTTTCCCGCTTCGTGTCAACCAGAGACCAGGAAGGGGTATTGCAGGAACTTCGGGAAGGAACCGTGGACATCCTCATCGGCACCCACAGGCTGTTGCAACGGGATCTTTGCTTCCATGATCTGGGGCTTCTGATTGTCGACGAGGAACATCACTTCGGGGTGATGCACAAAGAGAGCCTGAAGGAACGGTACGCTACCGTTGATGTGCTCACGCTTTCGGCAACCCCGATCCCCCGGACATTACATCTCGCCTTAGGTGGGTTCCGTGATATAACCGTTATCAACACCCCGCCGCAACACAGATATCCTGTCATCACCCTGGTGAGCCCCTGGAGAGACGATCTGGTCCAGACGGCGGTCAGGAGGGAGATTGCTCGGGGAGGACAGATCTACTTCGTCCATAATCGCATTCATGACATCGACCGTCAGGCACGCATGCTTCATCTGATGGTACCTGAAGCGGGGATTGCAAGCGTTCACGGGAGAATGAACGAACGGGAGCTGGCCCAGCGCATGCGCGAATTCGCCGATGGAGCCATTGATGTCCTGGTATCGACCACCATAATTGAAAGCGGCCTGGATATGCCGAGAGCAAACACCCTGATTGTAGACAACGCGCACCATATGGGACTGGCTCAGCTCCATCAGCTGCGTGGGAGAGTGGGGCGGAGATCGGAGCAGGCCTTTGCTCTCTTGCTCTATCCTGAAGCAGGTTCTCTCTCTCCAGACGCCGCCGAGCGTCTGGACGCTATCGCAGAACTCTACGGCTTCGGCTCCGGTTACGACATAGCGAGAAGAGACCTGGAAATCCGGGGCGGCGGCGACCTGGTCGGGGTGTCGCAACACGGCCACGGGGAAAGAGTGGGATTTGCCCTGTATTGCAAGATGCTGGAAGAAGAATTGAAAGAACTCAATCAGGATGATTCCCACAAGCGGTGCGAAATGGAGATCACACTGAGATCCGGCATTCCTGCCTGGTATATCCCTCAGGAAAATGTGCGGATCGCGCTCTACAGAAGGCTCTT
>JAIPGA010000018.1 GCA_021736445.1 Synergistales bacterium
GACACAGGGATTCCGCCGTATCATGGCACTCCCCTCTCGCCGCCGTGTCACACCCCACCCCCCTTCCCATACTGCACGAACCGCATAATGTCTTCCCTGTCCAGACCGCCGAGGCCCAGACGTTGGCGGCTCCGTCCCTCCTCATGGAAATCCCTGTCCAGAAGGGCGGAGTAGATTGCCACCAGCCCATCCATGACAGGAGTGGCGACACCGGCCGTATCGCCCAGGTCCACCACCGGGACAAGCAGATTGGGGACATCCTCGGTGGCGTACCGGTGGTGGACACCCTTCGGGGCGTCCGCCCCATGCCTGGCGTAGATGGGGTTGTTGGCAAAGAGTTCGTGCAGGGTGGTTCCGTCAACGGTGTAGACGGAGCGGATCCACTCCTGCGCCGAGGAAAGATCGAGCCCGTAGGCCTTGCCTACGGCCACCCGTTCTGCGTCGACCGCCTCCAGCAGCTTCCCTACGCTCGGGGTGACGCCGTCGGTGTAGAATCGAAAATCGCTGCCCACCCCTTCGATCCGGCCCACGTTCAACAGAAGCGTGGCGCAGTGGGCGACCATGTTCATGTTGCTGAAGGCCACCTGCAGGACATTCCTCTGCGGCCAGAGGGGGATCGGAACGGCTCCCTCCAGGGCGGCCACGAATCCCTCCGAGGCGTCGCCCTCCAGACAGGCACCGGAAAAGCCCTTTTTGACGCCCCAGATATTCACCACGCCCGGTTCGGTCATCCGGCAGGCGTAGGGCAGGGTGTCCGTCTCGCCGAGATGCGAGGGATCCACGGCGAGATTGCCGGCCGCGGCCATCGCATAGGCTTCCAGACTGCCGAAGTTCCCCGGGACAAGCAGCACCCTTGCGCCCGGTTCGACACAGGGCAGGACGAGCTCCAGGAGAGGGCGCTGGGCGAAGGAAGGAACCACCACGAAGACCACATCGGCACCCGCCACGGCCTCTCCGGGATCTGTCGTAGCCCTGCGGAGCTTCCCCCTGCCTTCGATCACGCCGGTAAGCCGGATCTCCCGGGACTCCCGGACCGGGGCGAAGGCCTCCGCGCAGGAGGGATGTTCAAAGAGGGAGACCTCGTGCCCCCGCAGCGCCAGATCGCCGCTCAGCGCCTGGCCCCCGTTGCCCGCTCCCAACACAGCAACACGCATCACTGGTCGCCCCCTTCTCCGCTACTGGACAAAGCCCAGCATCCTGGGCAGGAACAGCGAGAGGTCAGGCCAGAAGGAGGTCAGAAAGACCACAGGCACATACCCGAAGAGGATCAGCACCATCGCCGGCTTGATGATATCCATGAACTCCACCTTCCCGATGCGCATCCCCAGATAGAGGATACTGGCGTAGGGCGGTGTGACCCCTCCCATGGCGAGGTTGACCCCCATGATCGCAGCGAACTGCACCGGGCTCACGCCGATAGCCTGCACCAGCGGCAGCAGCAGCGGCGCCACCAGGATGATCCCCGTGATGTCGTTGACGATCATGCCGACGAAAAAGAGCATGATGTTGATCAGCACCAGGATGACGGCCTTGTTCTGGGTGATCGAAAAGAGTCCCTGCACCAGCATCTGGGGGACCCGTTCCATCACGTAGGTCTGGCTGAGCATCAGACAGACCAGGATCATGATCAGTATGGCGCCCACCGAGGTGGCCGACTCCCAGGCCAGCTTGTAGAATCCCGAGGGCGTCAGTCCCCTGTAGACAAAAAAGCCTACCGGAATCGCATAGATCACGGCTACGGCGGCGGCCTCCGTGGGGGTCATGATCCCGCCGTAGATCCCGCCGAGAATGATGAAGGGCATCATCAGGGCGGGGAGGGCGTTCCAGGTTCTGCTGGAGAGCTGTTTCATCTTCTCCGGGAGGGGCAGCTTGGGCTCCTGGTGGAGATCGAACTTCCTCGACCAGATGAGATTGATCGCCGCAAAGAGAAAGGTGATCAGCACGCCGGGGCCCACAGTGGCCAGGAAACAGGCCAGGATGGAGGTCTCGGTCACCCAGCCGTAGACGATCATGATCACGCTGGGCGGGATGAGCAGACCGAGGATGGAGGAGTTGACCACCAGCGCCGTGGCGTACCCCCGGGGATACCCCTCCTCCTCCATCCGGGGGATAAGGATCGGACCCATGGCGGCGACACCGGTGAATCCGCTGCCGGAGATCGCGCCGATGATCGCGCAGGCCACCGCACTGACCACACCGAGGCCACCCTTGATCCGCCCGACAAAGACATTGACAAACTCCAGGAGATAGCGGGCGATCCCGCTCTCGCTCATGATGGTGCCGGCGAAGATAAAGAGAGGGACACAGAGCAGAACGGGATTGGTAATCTGCCCGATCCCCCAGAGCATCATGCCCTTCATGGTCACTTCACCGACAATGCTCATGAACATCAGGGCACCGCCGAAACAGAAGGGCAGCGGCACTCCCAACGTGAGAAAGACAACGAGAATAATTAACGAGAAAAGGACTATGGTGAGCATTGGACCGTTCTCTCTCCTCTCTTACGCCTCAGGCGCTTCGCCGGAATCAAGCGTTTTCATCCGCTGGAAGACCGTCCGTACCGTATAGACCCCCATCAGGGCAAACCCGACCACCGAAGCAAAGTCGGCATAGATCAACGGTATGTACAGCGTGGGGCTCGTCTTGCCCATCATCTGGCTGTAGGCGAAGTAGTCGTAGGCCCAGTAGGTCAGCCAGGCAAGCACCACTACCGAGATGATCGACGCGACAAGACGGATCAGCCTGACGGTCCTCTGATTCTTGACAAAGACCTCCAGAACGCGGGCCACAATCTGGGTCTCCTCCGCCGATGCGTTGATACCACCGATGAAATAGAGCCATATGGTGGGAAAGAGCAGGATCTCCTCGATTCCCATCAACGGCGCCCGAAAGACATAACGCAGCAGTACCTGCACAAATACCAGCACCGCCACCGCAAGGATCAACACAAAGAGAACAAAACGCTGTCCCCGCTCGACGCTTGCGGCAAATCCTCCTCCCAGCTCATCCTGCGACAACACAGATCTCCCCCTTTCGCACGGTAGCCCAAGGGCTCCATACAATCCTCTCTCCCTACCATCCTAATGTAGGATGTTTGAATATGTAGTACAATACGGAAGCCCGGCGCCTGTGTCAATAGCTGCCCAGCCGAATGCCTCAGTGCATTCTGTACACGTTTAAGCAACCCTATTTCACAAGCAGCCTCGGAGTCCATCCGGTACTTGTCAGACAAAGCAAAGAGAGTACACTCTTCCAGGAAAGTAGGTGAAGGAAAGGATGTTCAAACCGGCAAGCAGATCAAACCTCTACCAGGAGGTCCTGAAGCAGATGATAGAGGCGATCAAGGAGGGGAGGTGGAAACCGGGGGAGCGGATTCCCACGGAGATGGAGCTCGCCCGCTCCTTCGAGGTGGGCCGGAACAGCATCAGGGAGGCCACCAAGGCCCTGGCGATCTTCGGCATCGTGGAATCGAAGCCCGGGCAGGGAACCTTTGTCTCTGGAGATGCCCGCAAGAATATCATCAACACCGAGCTGCTCCGCTACCTCACCGACGACACCTCATGGGTGGAGTTGATGGAGGTCCGCATCCTCCTGGAGGTCCAGAATGTCTACTGGGCGGCGCAGAACGCCACCGAAAAGGACGCCGAAGAGCTCCGCGAGATCATCCGGCGGACCCAGGACGCCTCGGGAAGCGGTCATCCCCGGGACGCCGAGCATCTCAAGATCCACACGGATTTCCACGAGAAGATCGCAGCCATCGGGAGGAACAAGCTCGCGCTACGCCTCCTCCGTTCCATCCGAAGCGAGATCGACGCCCAGCGCCACAAGTACCTCAATCTCACCGAAGCGGAATGGGAACAGATGATCATCGAACACGAGCAGATGGTCGACCGTATCGCGGCCCGCGACGCAGCCGGCGCCAGCAGGATCATGCGGGACCATCTGCTCCGGGGGTTGGAAAAGGCGGTCCCCGAGAAGGAACGGAAACACCGGGATATCCGGGAGACGAGCATCTCCCGGAAGCACTGACGCACCGCCGGGCGGTGCGTCAGTGCGGAAAGGCGGTACCCCTGCTGGGGCACCTATGTGCAGAGGGCTCTCCCGAAGGAGCACCCCGCACCCATCTCTCCACCGCTCAGGAAGGGGAATAGCGGTTCCGGTGCACCTTGTGCAGAGGCAGCTCTTCCCTGGGATGCCCCGGCTTCTCTTCATTCCCGTAGCCCAGCGCGATGATCGACGCAACCCGGTAGTGTGCGGGGATACCGAGGATCTCCCTGGCCACATCCTCGGCCTTCGCATGGCTCGTCCCGGGCCGGTTGCGTATCTGGATCCAGCAGCTCGAGAGCCCCAGGGCTTCAGCCTCCAGCTGGATGATGACGGAGGCGATGGAGCAGTCTTCCACCCAGACGTCGCTCTCGCGCTCGTCGGCGATCACCACCACGCCAAGGGGCGCCTCGGCGAGAAACCTGCCCCCCTGAGGTTTACAGTCAGCCAGTTCCTTCAGCAACCCCCGGGATTCTACAATGACAAACTCCCAGGGTTTGATGTTCTTCGCAGAAGGCGAACGAAGCATCGCCTCCTGCAAAGCCTCCACCTTCTCGGGCTCTACGGGGCTCTCCCTGAAACGCCGGATACTCCGCCGGTTCCGCAGCAGTTCAAGCATCACAATCTCCCTCCATATTCTGTGCGGTCCACGCACTCCATCATTCCTCGTTTTTGGTCCCGTCGTATCGATAGAAAACAACATGGACCGGCTCCCGGGTGACCAGCCCCTCCCGCAGGGTCTCGTCGAGAAAGGGCATCAGCTGGTCGAGCCGCTCTCCCCTGTCAACGATCTCGACAATACAGGGCAGGTCCTCGGAGAGTCGCAGGATATGCGCCGCATGGACCCGGCTGTGGGCACCGAATCCCTCCATACCGCGCAGTACGGTCACACCGGCGAGCCCCCGACGCCCATCTGTTACGACAGAGGCACTCCCCCTCTCCGGACGTCGCAGCGCCGTCTCATACATGGAAACGCTCCAATCTCAACGCGCAGGAAAGCGCAAACCCCGCCACAAACCCAACGGCAAGATTGGCAGCCAACGTCACGGCAACAATCAAAAGCGCCACAAAGAACTCCTCCCGGCCCTCCAGGTCGATGGCCCGCATGCCGAGCTGTCCCCCGGCAAAGAGGAGCAGCACCCCCAGCACCGCCATGGGGAGCAGTTTCAGCAACTCCAGGATGGAACCGCCCAGAAAGAGGGTCAGAACGAGGAAGAACCCGCCGATCATGAGATTCGATGCCGCCGTTCTGGCGCCGAACCGGTAGTGGGCGGCGAGACCGCCGGCGCCGTGGCACATGGGCATCCCTCCCAGAAGGGCGCTGCAGAGATTGGCCGCCGACATGCTGAGCGCCGCCGTCCGGTAGGTGATCCTCCCCGCCTGCCGGCCGAAATAGGAAGAGGAGAGATCGACAAAGGCGATGTCGGCATTGAGGAGTGTCAGTGGGAGCTGGGGGACCACGGCGAGGAAGAATGCATTCCGGAATTCCTCCGGCGACGGCCAGCCCGCAGGCAGGATCCGGGGCAGATGGAAACCGGGGTCCAGGGCATGGAAGGCCACGTCCGGACCCAGTAGCAGGGCGGCCAGCACGCCGCCGGAGACGACCGCAAGACCGGCGGGAAACCGTCGGTTGTCCACCAGCAGGAGGGTCACTAGCACACCGAGGATCCCCAGCGGAAGACCCACCGGCACACCGGCGATCTCCTGGAGAGCAAGAAAGGGCTCGGCGGCGCCCTGGAGGGCCTGAAAGGAGGATTCCCCCAGGATAAACCGCAGGCCCTGGGTCATCAGCAGAAGCCCTGTGGTGAGCTGGACCCCTCTGATGACGGCCTTCGGTGTGCATCTCCCGATGAACCCCGCCGCTCCCGAGGCGCCGAAGAGGAGCAACGCACCACCCATGAGCAGGCCGGCGGCGTAGACCTCGCCGGCGCTCATTCCGGTGGCGATGGCATAGGCCCCGATCACCTTCATGGGCTGCACGGGAACGGTGGTCCCGAAGAAGAGACCGGAGCCGATGTAGAAGAGCCCCACCGGCAGGAAGACCGCCCCCGGGTCAAGACCGTTGACGAAGACGATCCCTATAGCGAGCGGAAGCAGGGTTCCCAGGTCACCCAGCGAACCGGCCGCTTCCAGTCTGTTCCATCTCCAGGGAAGACCGATGATACTCACCTCACTCTGCCAGGTTAACGAAAATCTTAACAGATAACACCGACAGAGCAAGCACCGGTCAGGAGAGAATCACACCCTGGAGATACCATTGATCGGCTTCCCGATCCCCGACGCAAGGAGATGCCGCATCCAGTGGATGCCTGTGAGCTCCAGCCCCGCACCGCGCACCAGCCCCCCGATCTCCTCCTCGCTGAAAAACCGGGAACCGTGGAGAAAGATACCGTGCGCGGCGCCGGCCTTCCTCCCCTCATCGAGGGAACGCCTGCCGGGGGTGATCAGGACAAAGCGTCCCCCCGGCGCGAGAACTCGGGCCACCTCCTGCATGAAGCGCTCCGGCTCGGAGAGGAAAAGCAGCACCGCCACGCTGGCCCCACAGGTAAAGCTGCCGTCCGGCCAGGGGAGATTCAAGGCATCCCCCTGGTCGATACGCAACCTGCCCTCCTCGATCGCCGCCCGGTTGTTTGCGGAAGCCAGCTCCACCATATCCCGGCTGTGGTCCAGCGCGGCGGCCTTCCCGACATAGCGCAGCATCTCGCGGAGCAGGAGACCGCCCCCCTGTCCGATCTCGCAGTAGCTGTCCCGCTCGGCGGGCCGTATCCACTCCAGAACGAGGGGCGTCACATTCTGCACGGATCTGTCTTTGTACACCAGCCGCCCCATCCATCCCGACGGCTTCCGGGAAAGCCGGTCCGTCACCCAGCGGGAGAACACGTCGGGCAGTAATGTCACCATGGACACACCTTCTTTGCAGGGGCAACACGTCACCGTCTCACCCAAGATAATAAGATCTTTTACGGCAAGAGTATACCACAAACCGCTCCTCACAAAGATGTGGCCCCATCCCCTGGAGTGGCCCTGCACTCCTCATCGAACCGGAAAGGGGGAACCGTTCAGGCCTCACTGTCTCCATGATCCGTTTCCGCCTTGTCCACCTTCTCCGGGAATCGTTCGCGTCCCCGCAAGCAGAAGAAAAAGGCCGAAGCGGCTCCGACAAAGGCCGAGGCCACCAGGAGAAAGGTATGCGCGAAGAGGGCTGCCTCCGGCCCGGGACGCCCCCCACCGAGCCACGAGGAGAGCAACCACCCGGCTTCGTAGTTTCCAAGCCCCATCCAGCCGGAGAGCGGCACCAGGAAGGCCAGCTCGGCCCCCAACGAAGCGGCCAGGATCCGGAACAATTCCCCGGACACCACCGCACGGGTGATGGTGGCGACTGCCAGGAGTTTGAGGATCCACACAGCCATGGTCACCGTCCCCAGCCAGACAAAAGCCGGCACAGAGATCGAGGCGATCCGCTCCAGAGGCGGACGGAGCATCGCAATCTTCCCGGGGCGGTTTGCCAGACGAAGCAACAGAACACAGAGCGGCCCCTTGACGGCCACACCAAGGATACAGACTGCAGCCGCTGCCACAATGCCTATTTTACCCAAAAAAAGAGGCAACGCCAGGATAAGCATGCTTCCGGCGTCGAGCATCCGCCCGGCCAGCAGAAAGACAAATCCCTCCGAAAAGGGGATCCCCCTCCGCCGGACGAGCATCGGGAAAAGCAGTTCACCGCTTTTGAAGGGAAGAAAGTTGGATCCCGCGGTATGGATCCCGACAATCCACGTGTAGGGCACCAGATTGGCGACGATCCCCCTCCCCCGCATCAAAAGCAGCCAGCGATAGGCGCGCAGCGGATAGGTGGCCACGTAGAGCCCCAGGGCACAGAGCAGCACCGGCCCCGGCACCGTCCGCCAGAGGGCGATGGCCGGCCCGAGTTTGCCGGCCGAGGCCAGCACCCACAGCGTCACCAGTGCGATGGCCAGCGAAAAGAACGTCGACCAGCCCCTGTTCACTGCCCCAGCCCCCTTCCCAGGGTCTCGCGCACCCAGTAGGGGCGCTTCCCGTCCTTGTAGTAGGCCCGGATCAGCAGCTCGGCGAGCAGCCCCGTAGTGAAAAGCTGGGTTCCCACGAGGATGAAGAGGACGCCGATAATCAGCAGCGGACGTTTGGAAAGCTCCTCGCCGAAGCAGAACTTGAGGATCGTCAGGTAGAGGGTAATGCCGAAGCCCGCGCCGCCCAGCAGCAGCCCCATGCCCCCGAGGAGATGGATCGGCCTGGTGCGGAAACGGAGGAGAAAGCGGACAAGGAGCAGATCGAGAACAACCTTGGGGGTTCTGGAGATGCCGTACTTGGAGGTCCCCCCCGCCCGGGGAAAGTGGTTCACCGGAATCTCGGCGACCCGTGCCCCCACCATGGAGGCCAGCGCCGGGATAAAGCGGTGCAGCTCGCCGTAGAGCTCAATCTCCTTGATCACCTCCGACCGGTAGGCCTTGAGGCTGCAGCCATAGTCGTGGAGACGCACACCCGTCAACCTGGCGATCAGCCAGTTGGCGATCCGGGAGGGGATCCTGCGGGAAATCAGGGCGTCCTTCCTGTCCTTCCGCCATCCGCTGACGATATCGCACCCCTCGTCGAGCTTGTCCAGGAGCTGCGGGATGTCGGCCGGGTCGTTCTGGAGATCGCCGTCCATTGTCACAATGACCTCGCCCCATGCCCGTTCGAAGCCCGCACTCATGGCGGCGGTCTGTCCGAAGTTGCGGCGCAGCGAGATCCCCACCACGCCCGGTCCGGCGCGGACGATCTCCTCCAGTTTCCGCCAGGTTCCGTCGGTGCTTCCGTCGTTGATATAGATGATCTCCCACCGGAGATCGAGCCCCTCCAGCGCACGGCGGATCCGTCGATGGAGCACGCCGACGTTCTCCTCCTCATTGTAGAGCGGCACCACAACACTCATGCTGTCCGGGTACGCCATAACGGCACCTCACTTCCTCCCGACCGGAGGGCCTGTCCGTCCAGAGCCGCCTCCGTCAGGCAACCGGCCTAAATATCGTAACGGCCGTGCTTTGCGCCGTGTTGCGCTTCCATCCTCCTGAACCAGTGTGCGAAGGGGAGAGCGGCCACCGCCGCCCAGAGCGCGCCGGCCACCACATCCGCCGGCCAGTGGACCCCGGCGAGTATCCGGGCGAAGGCGGTGCACTCCGCACAGACCAGCAGTACAAAGGCCGTGCGGTACCAACCGGTCTGGGCGGCGAAGAACGCCATCGTCCAGGTGGTGACGGTGTGCCCCGAAGGAAAGGAAAAGAATCGCCAGTCGAGTCCCGAACCCAGGATCGCCCCATACTGGAACCACCCCTGCTCGGCAACGAAAGGCCGGCTGCGGGCGAACACCACCTTCCACAGGTCGCTGGACAATCCCGCCGCCAGCGTGGCCGCAAAGAGCCCCATAATCCACAGGGCCACCCGTTCCCTGCGGTACAGTTTAGCGACAAAAAAGGCCCCGGTTATCAGCGAAAACGCCGCGACGGCGTTGCCGTAGAGGTTGCCGAACTCCCGCACCGCACCGAGCGCTCCCCCTTCCAGACCGACCACAAGGGGCTGGAGCCGGTCCAGGGAAAGGCCCGCCACAGCACCACAGACAGCGAGCAACAGCAGCCAGCGGTATCTCCGGGCAAAGGAAGGGTCGAACCAGGTGGAGAGCGCCCTGGCGTAGCCCGCCCCTACGCATCGCCAGGAAACGGCAAGGAAAAGAACCGCCATGACAATCACGGGAAAGAGATCGCGGTCAGGCAACATGGGGATTCCCCCCTCGCCCTGAAGGGCCCTGCGGCTCCGCCGCCAGCTCTCCGGAGGCACGGAGGTAGTGGAGGGCAAAGGGCAGAGCGGCGACGGCCGCCCAGAGCGCCGACCCCAGGGTGTCCGACGGCCAGTGCGACCCCGTAGCGACCCGCCCATAGGCGGTCACCACCCCGAAGGCCAGCAGCACAAGCCCCGTTTTGACGCGGCGTGTCAACAGGGCGTAGAGTCCGATCACCCAGCCCGTGCAGGCGTGCCCCGAAGGAAAGGATCGGAACTGCCAGCCGAACCCCGACTCCACAAGGGCTTCGTACCGGAACCAGCCCCAGTACTGGGCTACCTCCGCAAAGGGCCTGGTGCGGGCGAAGAGGTATTTCAGCAGATCCGTGGCGATGCCGGCCACCATGGTGGCCGCGAAGAGCCCCAGGATCCAGAAGGCCAGCCTGCCCTTGCGGAACAGCACCGCCAGGAAGTAGGCCCCCACAAAGATGGAGAAGGCAAACTCGGCGCTTCCGTAGAGGTTCCCCAGCTGCCGCAGGAACTCGAGAGCCGGCACCCCCCGGGAGAGCAGGAGCTCCCGGGAACCGTCGGCCAGGAAGGAGAGAGCAAAGAGCGCGGCCAGGACCAGCAGGAGGGGTCCGTGGAACCGGTAGGTCCCGGAACGGAACCACCGGGACATGGCTTTGAAGTACCCTCCCCGGGCCACCTGCACGATCACAAGGATACAGAGAAGGCTGAGCACAATGGTTGGAACGTCATTCGCATGGGGAAACACTCTGTCCACCTCGATTCTCATTGTGTTATTTCCATCACCACGGCGGGTTCCTCGAGATCCCAGCCCCGCCGGACAATCCGATGGGTCCGCCGGGGCAGGGCGCCCTCGACCCGTTCCAGGTGGCGCTCAAGCACCCAGATACGCACCCTGGGCCGGTCGGCCGCGAAGGAAACCACCGCCTCTTCACTCTCCAGGATGGGGAGATCCCGGCCGCTGTAGAAGATCACCGCCGCCTGCTCCCGTTTGAACAGGCCGGCGGGGACGCCCTCGAGAGCCGCCGCCATGGCCTGCGGCCGGTAGAGCCCGCCATACTGGACGATCAACGACAGCAGAAGCGCCAGCATCAGAGCGCCCCGGGCCAGCTGGAGCCGTCCCCGGGCTCCCCAGGGGACCACCATGGCCTGGCGCAGCGTGACGCAGCCGGTTGCGGCGAGACAGACCCCGGCGATCCGGAAATCCAGCGGCAGGGGTGCGGAGGCGAAGACGAAGAGACAGACCGCCCCGGCCAGCTCCAGCACACCCTGCAAAGCCAGGATCCACCGTGTTCCGCGGCCGTAGAACGCACCGGCGAACCCGCAACCCAGCAGCACCGAGAGCCCGGGATAGGAGGCCAGAAGGTAGTGGTGCAGCTTGTTGGCCGCCAGACTGTAGAACACGATGACCACAATGGCATTGACGGCAAGGGCCTTGAGCAGCAATCCTTTCTTTCCCTCGATCTGCCGCACCGCCCTCGCGGCACCGCCCCAGAAGGGATGCCAGAGCCAGAAGGCAACAAGAAGCACCGGCAGGTAGGTCTGCCAGAAGGGATAGTCGTGGTAGGCGATGCTGCCGGTGAACCGGGCGAGGTTGTTGGCCACCAGGAACTGCTCCACAAAGAGATCGCCGTGCAACACAACCATTGCCCCGTACCAGGGTCCGGCGATGAGCAGAAAGATCCCCGGCCCGGCGTTCAGCCAGGCCCGGCGCAGAAAGAGCGGCACCGAAAGCGCCCGGTTGCAGAGGAAGGCGCAGAGCAATGCCGAGGCACCGGGCAGCAGAAAACCGATGGGCCCCTTGGCCAGGACCGCCAGGCCCGCCGCGGCCCAGGCCAGAAGCACCTTCCCGCGGCCCGGCGTCTCTCCGGTGAGCCCTGTCCCCCGGACCAGCAGCAGAAAGGCGAGAAACTGGAAGAAGACCAGCGTCATCTCCGGCACCGCCCCACGGCTCTCCAGAAGGACATGGATATTGGTGATCCAGACCAGCGCGGCGGCCACCGCCTCCCTCCTGCCGAGGCTGCGCGCCATCGTCCCGAAGAGCACCAGCACCATCCCCAGCGAGGCCGCCACCGACGGCAGCCGTGCGGCAACGGCATCCTGTCCGAAGACCGCCATGGCGGGAGCCGTCAGGTAGTAGAGCAGGGGTGGTTTGGCGAAACGGATGTGGCCGTTGAACCAGGGGGTGATCCAGTCACCGCTCTGGAGCATGGTCCAGGCCGCCGCAGCATTGCGGCCTTCATCCGGCGCCGTCAGCGGCACCATCCAGGTCCCGCAGCCGATCATCACCAGGGCGATACCGACGTACAAGACCACCCTGCGGCGTGTCAGCGCTCGTTCCATAGGCTGTCGGTTCCTTTCATCGAAAGGTCGGCGAGGCCAGACCATATGATAGCATCGAATCGGCATCCCTCTCTGCCCAGAGCGGAGTCGTCGAAGAGAAGGATACAGGCCACATGGTTGCGTATACATGGTATCCTGCACACACAGACCGCACCACCGAGAGGAGATGCAAACATGAAAACACCACAGGAAACGCTGCTCGTCCCTGGGGGGTACGCGCGGGCCTTCCGGCTCGATGAGGGAGCCCACTGCACCGTCGAGGATATCGAGGGGGGGCAGATCGCCGATTTCGTAGCCTTCAACGCCGAGGACTACGGTGAGCGGTTTTCCACCTCCCACACGATCCTTGCGCTGCATTCCATCCGTCTCCGCGTGGGCGACGCGCTGCGCTCCAACCTGAGACACCCCATGCTCACCGTCGCGGAAGACAGCGTCGGCACCCACGACATGCTGGTACCCGCCTGCGACGAGCAACGCTATCTCGTGGACTACGGGGTGGCGGAGCACAGAAGCTGCGTCGCCAACTTCGAGGAGGTGCTTGCGCCCTACGGCATCCGCCGCAACGACATCCCCAATCCCCTCAACATCTTCGAGAACGCCTCCATCGACGAAGCAGGGGGGCTCCACCACCACCCCGTGGTCTCCAGGGCGGGAGACACCATCACCTTCCAGGCCCTCATGCCTCTGATCTGCGCGGTTTCGGCCTGCCCCATGGATCTCAACCTCACAGGCGGCGATGCCATTACAGACATCCGCATCACCATCTGGTAAGGGCGGTTACTTCATGCCGCGCTCCCGGGCAATCCGCTCGTAGGCCCTGTTGATCCGGGCGAGCTGCTCGTTGGCGAAGTCGGTGAATTCGGCAGGCAACCCCTTGGACTGGATCGTATCAGGGTGGAACTCCTTGATCTTCCTCCGGTAGGCCGCCTTGATCTCGTCGTTGCCCATCTCCGGGAAGCAGTCCAGGATCGTATAGGCCTCCTTGAGACTCTGTTCTTCCTGTCCGGGGGCCTCGGCCTGTCGGTCGCTTCCGGATCCGGCTCCGGCCCCGGCCCGCCCGAGGTAGGCATCCACCGTCCCCCTGGGGAGCCTCAGAGCCTCCTCGGCTTCGTAGAGACAGTCCAGCTCGGCCTGATGAAGGCGATGATCCGCCGCGGCCACCTCGATCAGCGCCAGCAGAAAGGTGGTGCAGGCCTCGCGGTCATACCGAAAGATCTCGCCGAACTGCCGCACATACTGCCCGATGGGCACCTCTGTACTCTTCGCTTCGTTGAAGATGGCGATGGCCGCCCGACGCCCCTCGGGATTGAGGCGCAGCCGCCGGGAGATGATGTCTTCCACCACGGCGACCTCCTCGGGGGAAACCCGGCCGTCGGCCTTGGCGATCTTCCCCAGGCTGGAGAAGTAGGCCGCAAAGAAGGCCGCCTCCGTCTTCTGCCGGCCGGTCACCTGTCCCTGCGACTTCGCGTCGATCATCTGATGTCCCAGGGCCCCGCCGATGATCGCTCCCAGCGGCCCTCCGAGGGCCGCGCCGACGCCTCCAAACAACACCTTGCCCCACCAGCTCACGATATATCCCTCCAATTGTTCCGTATCTATCCATGCAGACACGAAAGCCAGTGTACCCCAGAGCCTCCATTGATGGAACCGTGCCGCCGGGCACATTCGCCCCTGGGCCGCGGTAGCCCACCCTGCACAAGGAAGGAAGGATGCCGGAGCACCTCATTGCCCGCCGTGGGAGCACGAAACGCCCGCTTCCGGCAGAATCCTCCGCAAGGAAGCGCCCTGGGTGCATGAAATGGTGTGGTGAGGTATCATTGAATGCATGCACGCCAGTGCAAATCTGTTTGTGTGGGGTGAGACCTCCCATGAAAGAAGAAGCACTCCGCAACAGTGATCTCTACAAGAGAATGCTCGACACCCTCTACGACGGTGTCTACGTGGTCGACACAGAGCGAAAGATCCACTACTGGAACATGGGCGCCGAACGGATCACCGGCTACCGGCGGGACGAGGTCTACGGGAGACACTGTTCCGACAACATCCTGGTCCACGTCGATAACGAGGGCAACAACCTCTGTCTGGGCATGTGCCCCCTTGCGTTCACTCTGCAGGACGGCAAGATGCGTGAGGCCGACGTCTATCTCCACCACAAGGAGGGCCACCGGGTCCCCGTCTCCATCCGGATCTCGCCGATCGAGGACGACAAAGGCGAAATCATCGGCGCCGTGGAGATCTTCAGCAACAACAGCGAGAAGCTGGCCGCCCTGGAGCTGGCGGAGTCCTATTACGAGATGTCCATCACCGATCAGCTCACCAAGGCAGGCAACCGCAGGTATTCGGACATCTCCCTGCTCTCGGCGATCGACGAGTACCAGAACCACCATCTTCCCTTCGGCGTGCTGTTCATCGACCTGGACCATCTCAGGGAGATCAACGACAGGCTGGGACACTACGCAGGCGACCGGGCGCTGCGGATGCTGGCTCTCACCGTAGCGAGCGACCTGCAGAGCTTTGACTTCGTCGGACGCTGGGGCGACGACGAATTCCTCGTCATCCTCGGCAACTACACCTGCACGGACAAACTGGCCGAGAAGGCCGAGCATCTCCGGATGCTGATCGAGAACTCCTTTTTCCAGGACAGTCTGGACAACATCGTGCGCGGCACCGCATCCATCGGAGGCACCATCGTACAGGAGGAGGACAACCTGGACCGCCTGCTGCAGCGTGCCGACGAAGCCCTCTACGCAAGCAAGAAACGCGGCAACAACACGGTAACCATCAGGTAACATCCCCCAAGCTTCTGCGGAGACGCACTACCTCCGCCCCCGCAGAAGCTACTCCAATTCTTCCAGATTCTTCCCCTTTGCCTCGATGCCGAACCGCCAGGCAACCACCGCACCGAGCAGGGAGGTGTCGATCAAGATATACAGGAGGTTCCGGGTACCCATATCCTGAAAGAGAATGGGAAAGAGGAAGGCCGTCGTCACCGCCCCGATTGTGGGGAAGGCAACAGGTATGCAAAGGACCCGTCCAACGGCCTTCCGGGCAATAGAGGACTGCACTCCACCGGACTCCGCGTAGCATGAGCAGGCCCGCGGCGGGTGCCGCGGGCCTGCTGCAGGGTCCTTCTTGGCGCTGAAAGGCGTCTACTTAAACCACTTTTCGTAGAGTTCCTTCCGGTGCTCCCGGACCGCCTCGTTCACCGCTTCCATGAGGGCGTCGTTCCCCTGGGGCATGGCGACGGCATAGCGTTCACGGGTCAGCCGATCCTCCAGGGCCTTGAGGCTCTCATTCTCCCTGGCGAGCCAGAGGATGCCGGTGCCGTCGTAGATGGCGGCCTGGGCTTCGCCGGAGGCCACCGCCCCGGCCAGCTCCTTGACGGTCTGGAAGGTCACGATGTCGTCGGTCATCTCCCTGGCCAGGCTGTGGCCGGTGGTGTCCTCCTGTACGGCGATACGCTTGCCCTCCAGATCGTCCGCGGTGGCGATCGGACCGCCACGCTTGACCAGGGCCATCTGACCGGTCATGAAGTACCAGTCAGAGAAGGCGCAGATCTCCGCACGCTCCGGGGTCACCGTGATGGCGGCGATAGCGATGTCGAAGGGCTCCCAGTCGAAGCCTTCCGACCAGGCTTCGGTGATGTCGCTCCAGGGCATCGGCTTCCCTTCCAGCTCCACACCGAGCTTCTCGGCAACGGCCTCGGCCATGTCCGCATCGAGCCCTTTGGGGATGCCGTCCTCCATGAAGAAGAACGGTTTGTTCGTCGCCTCGTCCCAGGCGACGCGAATCGTCCCGCGCTCCTGGATCTCCTGCAGCGTCGCACCCTGTGCCGCAGCACCCAGGGCAACCGTCGCGACAAAAACCATCGCAACCATCAGTACCAGCTTCCGCATGCAACAATCACTCCTCTTCAGATATATTGGCACCGCCCTCTTCGTGCGAAGGCAGCTGTGCCCTCTGTTCGGGAAGCGCAAGCCCCTCATCGGCATCCACCGCCCCGTCGATCCTGAACCGTGCCAGCAGCTCCCGGATCCGTCGTGCGCTCTCGGAGACACGTTCCGATTCGGTAACCACCGCTTCGGAATCACGGAGGGTCGACTGCGAGGAGCTCCGGATCTCCTCCACCCGCTGCACCACCTCGGTGGTCCCCTGTGTGACCTGGTCGACCGCTTCGGCCATCTCCCGACTGGAGGCAGCCTGCTCCTCCGACACGGCGGCCAGATTCTGGACAACGTTATCAACGTTTTCGATCTCCTGCACAGCAAGGTGGAGCTTGCCCCGCGCCTCTCCGGCCCGCTTCAGTGTCCTTTCGAGGACACCCTTGGTCTCGCGGGTACTGTCGATGGATTCCGCAGCCTGGCCCTCCAGGGTCTCGATCAGCGAACTGATCTCCCCGGCGGCCTTGCCGGACTCCTCGGCAAGCTTCCGCACCTCTTCGGCCACTACGGCGAACCCGCGCCCGGCCTCCCCGGCCCTGGCCGCTTCGATGGCCGCGTTGAGGGCCAGCAGGTTCGTCTGGTCCGCTATGTTGTTGATGGTGTTGACAAACGTGGAGATCTGTTCCACCGACTCCGAAAGGGAGCGGATCCCCGCGAGGTTCCTCTCGGAGGATCTGTTGACATCGAGGACATCGTTCATCACCGCCTCGACACGCTCCGTCGCGTCGGTAGCGGTCTCCCTGGTCTTTTTGGAGGATTCCGCTCCTTCCGCCGAGGAATCCGCCGCCGACTGGGCACTGCCGGAGACCTCCTCGATCCCGGCGTTGGTCTCCTCCAGGGCGGCGGAGTTGGACTCCGAACGGGAGGCCACATCCTCGACGGCGCCGGTCACCTGCTGCATGGCGTTGCGGGAGCGCTCGGCCACCTCGGAGAGCGCGACCACACGCTCCGCGGTGCCCTTCGTTTCCTCTACGATGGAGCGTACAATCTCACGCTGGGAGGAAACCATCTTCTCCAGTGCTCCGGCGATCTCCCCGACCTCGTCCCTGGTGTCCAGACCAAAGGCTCCTCTGGAAACGGTGAGGTCGCCCTCGCCTCCCCGTCGGGCCATCTCCACTACCGAACGGAGGGGCCTGGCCATGCTTCTGTGGACCAACGTGCAGACCGCCATGCTGGCGAGCACCGAGAGCGCTACGGCGACCAACACCGTACGCACCGTTCCCTTGAGCTGGGACACCATACCGTCGGCCAGCGCATTGACCTGGGTCACCGCACTTCTGTTTACGTCGCCGGCCACGGCGATCACCTCTCCCGCAGCCTCCTCCAGATCAGTATAGAGGGCGGCCACACGGTTCCAGCTCTCCACAAGATCCCCTACAGCCTGTTCATAGGACGACAGCGCCTCCAGGACCGCTCCAAGCTCCTTCTTGCTCGCCCGGACGTAGGTGTCCCCTTCCAGCTCTTCCAGGGTACTCCGGATCTTCGGGAGTTCTTCCATGGCCCTGTCAACGATCCCCGTATCCCGGAGTGTCTGCGCCCGGTACAGCGCCTTTTCGATGGCCCCCACTCCTTCGACAATCCGATGGGCCTCCCTGATACGTTCCGTCCGGGCCAGGATCGCCTCGGCACCCATCTCGAACTCCACCTCGTTCCGGAGTTCGGCATACTCGTTCTCGATGAAGGAGTTCATGCTCTTCGTAAAGGTGGTTGACGCCTGATCGGCACGATTGCGGTAGCGCTGGATCGACGAAACGGCCTTCTGCGCCTCGGCAGCGATGGAACCGAAACGCTCCAGGGCATGGCGGGCCTGTTTCCGGCCCTTCTCCAATCGCTCCATTCCCGCCGTCGCCCGGGCCAGCTCCGCCGCATCCCCGAGATAGCCTCTGGTTCGTTCCAGCGCCTCTTCGCCGGCCTCGCCGTAGCGCTCTTCTTCGCTGAAGACGAAGCCCCGGAAATTCGAAACGGCATCGAGGGCCGAACGTTCGATCCCGTGGGCGATGTTGATCTCCCGGAATCTCGGTCCCGCCAGATCCTCCGTTTTGGTCTGGACATCCCCCAGGTTGAGCCATATCAAACCGCCGACAGCGACAAAAAGAAGCAGCAGAAAGACAAATCCCGCCGCCATCCGTGTACCGATACGCAGATTGCCAAGCAAAGCGTCTTCCCCCTTTATCCGTACTGTTCGTTCATCGGTCATTTATCGTATACAATACGTGATTCTCCGGCAGGTGGCAACCGCCCCGCCCGCCGGAGAATCGTTCGGGGATACCTCCCGGGCCTCCCGCCCTACAGGGTGCGGGCGATGGAGGGCAAAAAGAGGGTGACGGCGACAGGGGGGACGAACAGGACCGACAACAGGGGGCGGATCCAGGCAAGACCGGGGAACAGCACCACCACGGCCAGGAGGCCCGCGCCCACAAGCAGGAAGGCCAGGCCCCACAACAGGGTGGCCAGGGCGTTGGACCTGGTAAAGGCGGTCTTGCTGCGCTCCTGAAACGTGTAGTTCCACTGGGTGTACCGACTGGTCAAGGGGGTAGAGGAACGCAGGGAGAGCAGCAGGCACACCGCAAGCGCGGCGAAACCGAGGGGAAGGCCGAAGCGTTCCGTAAACGCCGGATCGGCGAGGTACCCTCCAACCATGGCAAGCGGAACGATCAGGGTACTCCAGTCGAGAAGGGTGACCTCGATATAGAGCCACCGGTAGAAAAAGAACACCATCCCTGCAACAGCGGCGAACCAGAGCCCGGCGTGCAGTGTCGGCGCGTCCCGTTCCAGGGAGAACCAGAGCAGAACCCAGGGAAACAGAGCGAACCAGAACCAGAGATCGCCCCTGACCTTCACCGGCCCACCGGGGTAGCGTGGGGGACGTTCCTCCCGCTCCAGAGGGAAGAATTCCCTAAACCGACGCAGCAGGGCGAGCTCTCCCGTCGCCCTGATCCGGCCTTCCCGCACCAGACGTTCCCCGTCCTCGCCGTCATCCGTCAGGCGGCGGAGGACCTCCGGGGAGGCCTTGACGCGGAGCTTTGGATGCTGAGCCCTTCCCTCCCACACCGAACACTGTCCGTCGGAGATGGACAGCACGTAGTACCCCTCCTGCTCTCCAACAGCAACAAACTCGATCTCCGCCTGGAGGTTCCCCGCCGCCCGGGGATGGAAGCGCTCCGCCATCCGCTCCAGTTCGTTCCGCATTCCGATCCCTCCCTCGCAGTCTCTCTCCTTTGCGATGTCCCGCCGCTCCAGGCAATCACGCCCCTGTGGCAATATCGTCATCATACCACTCTTCCCGCACAGACAGGAACGGCCCTCCCCATGACGAGGAAGGCCGTTCTGGCTGGTCCACAGGAAGATCCGGTTCCTGTGTCCGTCAGATCGTGGGCGACTCGGTGGCCGGTTCGACACGCATGGTCTCGGCCTGCAGACCGCGGTAGAGGGAATAGCAGGCAAAGAGCATGACGATCTCGAAGGGGAAGGCCGCCGCGATGGAAGCGATCTGCAGCGCCTTGAGGCCCCCGGTCAGCAGCAGGGTGAAGGCCAGGGCCGCCTGCAGTGTCCCCCAGATGGCCATGTATCCCTTTGGCGGGTTGAGGTTCCCCTGGCTGGAGTACATGGAGAGCACGAAGGTCGCCGAGTTGGCTGAGGTGATGAAGAAGGTGGAGATCAGCACCAGGGCGGCCAGGGAAAGCAGCATGCCCAGCGGATAGTACTGGAAGACCTCGAAGAGCCCGGTGGAGATGTCGTTGACTATCACCTGGCCCACCTCGGCGATCCCGGCCAGCTCCAGATTCATTGCAGAAGTCCCGAAGACGGCGAACCAGCAGAAGCTGCCCAGACAGGGCACCAGCAGCACGCCGAACACGAACTCCCGCACCGTGCGGCCCCGGGAGATCCGGGCGATGAAGGTCCCCACGAAGGGCGCCCAGGCGATCCACCAGGCCCAGTAGAAGAGCGTCCAGGCGCCCTGCCACTCCGCCAGTGCGCCGCCGAAGGGGGTCATCTTGAGGCTCTCCTGGATGACGGTGTTGAAGTAGTAGCCCATGGAAGTCAGCAGCATCATCAGCGATTTGACGGTGGGCCCGATCAGGAAGAAGGCACCCAGGAGGAAGAGGGCGATGTAGAGGTTCATAGTGGAGATGAACTTGATGCCCTTTTCGATACCTGTCACCGCCGAGCCGGTGTAGATCAGCCCGATGACCACGATGATCATCAGCTGCGTCATGATGGAGTTGGGGATACTGAAGAGATACTCCAGGCCGCTGCCGATCTGGAGCGTCCCCAGACCCAGGGAGGTGGCGATCCCGGCAACGGTGGCGAAGATGGCGAGCACATCGATGGTCTTGCCGATGGGGCCGCGCACACCCTTCTCCCCCAGGATGGGCAGGAAAACGCTGCTGATCAGCCCAGGCGCATTCTTGCGGAACTGGAAGAAAGCCAGAGACAGGGCGATGACGCCGTAGCTTGCCCAGGGGTGGATCCCCCAGTGGAGGAAGGAGATCTGCATCGCCTGCATGGCGGCCTCAGGGGTCTCCCCCGGCCCCACAGGGGGGCTCATGAAGTGGTACATGGGCTCGCCGATCCCGTAGAAGACCAGGCCGATACCCATCCCGGCGCTGAAGAGCATGGCGAACCAGGACACGTTGGAGAACTCCGGCGTGGAATCCGGCGGACCGAGCTTGACCTTCCCGAAGGGGCCCAGCCCCATAAACAGCAGAAAGACAACAAAGATGGACATGGAGAGCATGTAGCTCCAGCCCATGTTGGCGATCAGGAAATTGAAGGTTCCGTTGGCCGCCCCGCTGAAGGTCTCGGGGGAAAAGAGCCCCCAGAGCACGACGCCGACTGTGATCACAGGCGCAATAACGAATACGGCATTCAAGCCGCCTGAACGCGACTGCATCTCTCACTCACCCTTTTCGATCGTCTTTGGTGGTCTGCGTGCCGTACTACAGTCCCGCTGCTCCGCACACAAACCTGGAGGAGGCGCAGACCGCCTCCTCCAGCCGGTTCATCTACAGCTAGACCTTCACGGGGAACTGGGTCTGTTCCTCCACCGGGGTGGTCAGGGCGTCGAAGGCCACTCCCACCCGATGCAGGCGGAGCTTCCACTCGGCCTCCTCCGACGCGTCGGGGAGCCCCAGCGGGTACGGCACGGAAACAGTCTGGACAATGCGGTTGGAGCCCACACTGAGGGCGATGTCCACCAGGTTGCAGAGGACGGTCACGGGGATCCCCGTACGCTCGATCTCTTTTGCCATCGTTGCACCGCAACGAGTACAGGTTCCTCAGGTGGCGACAAGCAGAACGGCGTCGATCTCGGCCTCATGCAGCTCCGCGGCGATCTCGCGTCCCATGCGGGCCGCCTCGCCCTGGGAGGTCCCGGTCCCGACAGTGGAGTAGAAGAAGGGATGCAGCGACCCGAATTTGCCTTCCTTCAGGTAGGTCTTCACCGCATCCAGCGGCAGAATCCGGTTGGGGTTGGCGTTGGCCGCAGCGGGGTCGAAACCGGCGTGGATGGTCTTGTATTCGCCCGCCGGAAGGACGTCCAGCTCGGAGATGTCGTACTTGCCCCACTTGGTGGCCGAGGCGGACTGGATATGGTCCGGGTTGTCGCTGGGAACGATGCCGCCGGAGGTCACCAGGGCCACCCTGGCCTTCGAGAGATCGGAGACCGCTTCGGCGATGGGGATCCGCTCGGTCTTGGGGATGGGCAGCTCTGTGCGCACGGGCTCTCCATTCAGCTTCCGGAGCAGCATGTCCACCACGCGGTCCGCGGCCTGGACGGGTTCGTCCAGGAAGTACTGGTGCCGGATCCCCCGGGGGAAGTATCCTTCTTCTGCTGCCGGACGGAGTTCCTCGCCGGCGACGATCCTGTTGATGAAGGCCGTCATCCTGGTGAGATCCTTTTTCATGGAGGTGGCCTTCCTGCCGGCGGGGAAGATGTACATGTCCTTCACGAACATCTCCACACCGGGGTTCTCCTCGTTCATCGCCGTCACCACGGGGACGCCGAAGCGTTCCGAGACGGCCTTGCCGACCTGGCCGCAGGCGTTGGCGTAACGGCCCGCCAGGAAGGACGGACCGGCCACGAAGAGGTCGAACTCGATCCCGTCCAGCATAGCGAGGACATCCTTGACGGCGCCTTCCGGGTCGGCGGTCATGTGGTTGTCGCCGCCGATGATGGTGTGGGTCACCTCGGCATCCGCCAGCATGCTGTCCAACAGCTGGGCGGGCCCGACGGTTCCCTCCCGGAGCTCCGGCGCCATGTCGGCCTTCTCTTCACCGCCGACCTGGCCGAAGAACTGGTTGATGTAATGGATCACCTTTTTCATCGTGCTTCCTCCCCTCCCCTAGTACTCCACACAGGTCTTCACGGAGAACCCGGCGATCTCATCACCGCAGAACATGGCGTTGTTCTCCATGACCAGCGAGCCGTCTTCGCGGACGCAGCCTTCCCATCCTCCGGAGAGGCCGTCCCTGGCCAGGGACTCCAGCTCACCGATGACGGTGTCCATAGGGGGCAGCTCGATCAGCTGGGAGACGTTGCCGGTGGAGACGATGGCGTCCGCCGATTCGTGGAGGGAGACCAGCGGCTGGGACTGTCCGTCCCGGCCGGTGCACTCGTTGGTGATGCCTGCGGTCTTGATGCCCGCCCTCTCCAGCTCGACGATGGCCTGAATGAAGTCCACATCGGGGTTGCCGTAGCCCTCTTCGGCCACGATGGCGCCTTCCGCCCCGAGATGCTCGGCCATCCGGCGGAGCATGATCGCCGAACGGCGCTTCTGCTCCATGGAGACATTGAGGTTGGAGACGATGACGCCCAGGAAGTTGAGGGTTTCGCCGTGCTCCTTCATGAGCCGCTTGATGGTGGGGTTGTTCTGGTGGTCGTAGGTGGACATCTTGGAGGAAACAGGCATGAAGCTCCCCGAGATGACGGCGCCGTCGAAGATTTCATTGGGGTGCATGAAGGTGGGAAGCATCCGGTTGCCGTCCCAGCCGTAGACCAGCGAGTTGTAGCCGAGCTCCTCCATCTGGGTCTGGAGCTGAACCACATAGACCACCGAGGGCAGCTCCTTCAGGCGCTCCTCCCGGCCGGCCACAGGCTCGAGGTCGAAGACCTCCATCTCCTCCGGCTCAGCCTCGGCGACAGCCGTGCCGATGTACTCGGCGAGCTTGTGTCCGGCGGCGCGGAGGGCGATATTCTTCTTCTGCTGCTCGTAGCGCTCGTCCTCCTCGTCGGTGTCGCCGACCAGGACGATGTTTTTGAGCTGCGAGTAGGGGTAGGTGTACTTGGCGCCGGGGCCGCTCATGTCGATCAGACCGTCCTGGAAGCCGCCCCAGTGCTTCCCGACAACGGTGACACAGCAGTCTTTCAGCGCGTGGGTCCGGCCCGATCCGACCGGCTCGAGATCGTTGTTGTACCCGGGGAACATCACGCCGCCGTCCACCTTGCAGCGGGGCTCGATGACCTCCTTGACGGGAACGAGCCGGACCGCGTCGCCGGGGGCGACGACCCGGATGTCGGCATCGGTGATATGCTCGTCCTCGTAGACGACCTCCAGGGCCTCCTGCTTGTTGATGGTCAGCGTGCCCTTCTCGTAGCGTGTGGCGTCACCAAAGGCAATCTCTTTCACGTGGAACGAACCGAGTTCGAGTCGCATACTTTCCCTCCCTTACAGGCTGTAGGAGCCGCTCTCTTCGCGCATCGACCTGACCGACGCGGTGAGGGCGTCCACATCCAACACCATTTCCATCATGCCTACCTGGTCTTCCCAGAGGGAGGGATCGACCTCTTCCTTGATCTCCGGTTCCACAACGTGGTACGTGGCGAGTCCCAACGGGACTCCCGCCAAGGGACCTGCAAAGGTGGGATCTCCTGCGGTCACCGTCTCGGCATAGATCTCCGCGCCTTCGGCGTCGGAGCTTCCGAGAACGACCACAACGTTCTCCGCACCGTGCTGCTCCACCGCATCCTTGATGCGCTGCTGGTTCTGCAGGTCCATGGCGCCCGCCGCCGTTCAGACGAAACACTCGGTGGCGGAGAAGACGATCTCCGCTCCGGTGTCCTTGAGGCAGGTTTCCATCACGGGGCCGGCCACACCGTCACGCTCGCCGAGCAACAGCAACCTCTTTCCTGCGAGCTTTCCCACTGCCGCACACCTCCTCGAATCTGGTAAGGTATTATTGGAAGGATGGTTCCTTCCCGGGTTCTTTCCTGCACATATGCTAGTCGAGAAGGCATACGGGAGGATATGGCGGAACCCGTGATTTCCCGCCTCACGGATTCCGTGAACATCGGATACAGATCCTGACGGAAGGGGACATAAACATGGAGGATTTTCTCGCACTCTGCCGAAAGCGGCGGAGCGTTCGGCGGTACCGCGGCGATCCGGTTCCCGAAGACGTACTGGAGCGCTGCCTGGAGGCAGCCAGGCTGGCGCCGTCGGCATGCAACAGACAGCCCTGGCGTTTCCACGTGGTGCGGACGCCGCAAACCGTATCGCGGCTTGGAGGGGCCATCTTCGGCGGCCCCTACCGGATGAATCGCTTTGCGCAGAAGGCTCCGGTGCTGATTGTGGCGGAACGGATACGGGAGGCGGCCGCGCCCGCCTTTGCGGGGCTTGTGGCCCGCACCCAGTTTAGTCTCATGGACGTGGCCATCGCCGCGGAACAGCTGATCCTGCAGGCCGCAGAGGAAGGGCTGGGCAGCTGCTGGCTGGGGTGGTTCTCGCGGCGGCAGACCAGGAAGGTGCTGGGGCTCCCCGTCACCGCCAGTCTGGAAGCCGTCATCAGCCTCGGGTACCCCGTTCAGGAAGAGAAAACCCCGGCTACGGCGAGGAAGGAGACGAACGAGATCGCCCGGTTCTACTGATCCGACCGGCGGTCGCCTGCGTCCATAGCAGAGTGCGCACCGCTTCCATCGTGTATAATGGGGTTTCGTATACCGGAGACACAGGGGAGGGAACGCTTCATCGGACGAAATGCCGGGTGGAGTGGCGGCGGATGACAGACGAGACACTGGTGGAACAGGCCTACACGCTCCTCAGGAGGGCGATCCTGCAACGGACCTTCCGGCCGGGGATGAAGCTCTCGACCCTTTCGCTCTCCAGGGAGATGGGCATCAGCCGGACGCCGGTGCGCCTTGCGCTCCAGAGCCTCGCCTCGGAGGGACTGGTGGAGATGCGCTCCAACCAGACACCCCAGGTGGCCAATCCCTCCGCCCGGACGGTGCAGGAGATCTTTTACATGCGCTGTCTTCTGGAACCCGAAGCGGCGGCGCTGGCCTGCGGCTCATCCAGGCGGGAGGAGCTGGCGGAGGAGCTGCGGCAAGGCGCTGAAGCGGAACGCCGGGCCTTCAGCAAACGTCTGCTCGACGACTACCTGGAGGCCAACGAACGTTTCCACAGCACCATCGCCGGGATGTGCGGCAACGAAACCCTGGCGACGACGATCAGGCCCTTTCTCGCCCGCTCCACGGTGATCCTCTCGCTCTTCGACCCCTTCTACGAGTTTTCCGAGGACGAGGAACAGCGGATCATCCGTGAAAACAGAGCTCTCGTCGCCGCCATCGGCCGCGGTGACGGCCAGTGGGCCCGGGAGACCATGCGGAACCACATCGAGACCACCTACCGCAATCTCCCCGTCCACGCCATCGAGGAGGCGACACGGACAGTGGCGCGACTGAAGTAGCCCGGGAGGAATCGCGGCAACGGAACTGCACGAGCTCCTTCGCCGGGACGGAGACACGAAGTGGGAGATCTATGCTTATATCGGCACGACACAACTTTCTTTTCGTCCACATCGCCAAAACAGGCGGCACGAGCGTGAGAAGAGCACTGGTCCCTTCCATCTGGAAGGACCGGTTCTGGCTTCTCCAGCGGATCAGCAGCCGCCTCAGCCGCTGGTCGGGCCATCGCATCGGGGCGAAGCTCCCCCGCCACGCCAAGGCCGTCGCCGCCCAGGAGATGCTCCCCGACGATTTCTTCCGAAAATTGTTCAAGTTCGCCTTTGTCCGGAATCCCTGGGATCTGCAGGTGAGCTCCTATCTTCACGTCCGGCGCGAACGACCGGAAATTGTGGCGCATCTGGACAGTTTCGAGGCCTTTCTGGAATGGAAGTTCCTCCGGGAACGGCCCAGCCACTACATACTGGACGCCTCCACGGAACCGCAGCGGCGCTCGCTTGTGGACCTGCAGGGGCAGGTCATCGTCGACTACGTGGGACGCTACGAACGGCTGGAGGAGGACTTCCACGAGGTCTGTCGCCGCATCGGCCTGCCGGCGATCGCTCTGCCCCACAAACGCAAGGCTCCGAATCGGAGTGGGTACCGCGCATACTACAACGACCGGACCTACAGGATCGTTGCGCGGCACTACCTCGAGGATATCGACGGTTTCCAGTACAGCTTCTGATCCAGCCGGCTATTTCCGCTCCCGGATCCGTCCGGGGATCCCCTCATCCTCGACCATCTCCCTGATCTGGGCGGCATCCATCTTCTCCAGCCCCAGCACCTCTTCCAGCTCGTCGGCCAGTTCGAGGATGGCCTTTTCCACATCGGCAGACCCCTCGATGACATCCCAGAATCCTTCGGGCTGACACTCCAGATACTCGCGGATCTGTCGCTTGGCCTTTCGGGTGCCGAGCCCCTTGCCGCCCTTGGATTTGTATTCCTCGACAACGCGGGGCAACAGCACCGAAGCAACCCGTTCGGCGAGATCCTGTTTCTGCTCCTGTTCCATCTATTCCACCTCCGGTGCGCCTCTCTTCCAGTCCCTGTCGATCGCCATGCCGTCAGCCTGTACCGAGGACATCAAAAAACGGGAACCAGACCGCCGCCTTCCTGTCGTTCCCGTTGGCATCACCGTAATCCTAGCAAGCAATACCTGTACCGACAAGGTTTTTCACTGCATGTTCAGCAATCGGAAGGATTTTTTCAATCGATAGCCGCCTTTTGGTCGATCACAGGGTTTTCAAGGGTGGGAAACCCCGCGATCCGGCAACCGACCACCTCGCGATGGGCCAGCGGTACGGCCCGCGGCGTTCCTGTGGAAAGCACATCACCGGGGAGGAATGTCATCACCCGGGAGTGGAAGGCCACCAGCTCATCAGGGGGGAACATCATATTGGAGGGGCGGTTCTCCGCATAGACCTCCCCGTTGTGGAGCGTGGCGACCGCAAGGCTCCCGACATCCTCCACCTCATCGGGGGTCAGCATCATGGGGCCGAAGCTGAAAAAGGTGTCGAAACTCTTGGCGCGGGTCAGGTACCGGGGATTCTTCCGCAGTATGTCCTCGGCGGTCATGTCGATCACACAGGTGAATCCGGCCAGTACGCTGCGCCAGTCCTCCGCGGCCACATCGCGGCACCTGCGTCCAAATATCAGGCCCAGTTCCGCCTCCCCGGTGGTCCTGCAGGACTGCACCGGGATCTGGATCGGCTGGCCGTGGCCGATGATCGTCGTATCCGGTTTCATGAAACTGGCCGGCTCCGATTCCGGGGCCTTCTCCGCCAGGTCGCCCGCATGGTCCACGTAATTCAGTCCAATGCCCCAGATCTTCCGGGGATGTCTGAACAGCGGACACCACTCGACCCGTTCCCAGACCACCGTCTGCCCTGCCAGAGACGCCAGCTGCTCCCTCCCCTGCTGTCGGTACCAGTGGTTCATCGGCTCAAGCTCGCCGGTCCAGATGAGTGACCACAGCTGCTCCGGCCACTCCGTTCCCAGGGCCCTGTTGATTTCGGCAAGAGGGACCATTCCCCCCTCGGTCGCAACGGCGGCCATCTCCGTGTTGCTGTAACGAACCGTTCCGAGACGCATCCAACTCCCCCTTTCGGCGACGTCTCCGCTTCTCCTGCAAGAATACAGCAGTTTCCCCCGCAATGCCAGGCCCCGCCGTCCCAACCGCTGTCGGCGGCAGAACAATCAGCGACCGCCCCGGCGCTACACCTGCGTGCCGGAAGCTGCTACACTTGCCGGACAACAAAGGAGGTGGACCCCTGGTGCTGATCGAGCCGAACAAGGACCTTGCCGAACTGCTCAGCTGGATTGAGGGGCTCGGGGGAGACATCACCGCCCACCGGACCTTTCCGGAACGGCCGGCACGCTACGGGGAGCGGCCGCCACTGGATCACAGGCTCGGGGAAGCGCTCAGGCGGAGGGGAATCGAGCGTCTCTACACCCATCAGACCGAGGCCATAGGACACATCAGGGACGGCAGGCATGTCGTTGTGGTCACCCCCACCGCTTCGGGCAAAACGGCCTGCTACAATCTGCCCGTGCTGGACAGCATCCTCAAAGGCGACGCCGCCCGTGCCCTCTATCTCTTCCCCACCAAGGCCCTCAGCCAGGACCAGCTCACCGAGCTCTACGGCCTGGTGGAAGCGCTGGAGGTGGACATCGGAACCTTCACCTACGACGGCGACACCCCGCCGGCGGCGCGGCGGACCATCCGCAAGGCGGGGCATATCGTGATCACCAACCCCGACATGCTCCACACCGGCATCCTCCCCCACCACACCAAATGGATCAAGCTCTTCGAGAACCTCCGGTACATCGTCATCGACGAACTCCACACCTACCGGGGCGTCTTCGGCTCCCATCTGGCCAATGTCCTCCGGCGGCTGCAACGGGTCTGCGCCTTCTACGGTTCGGAACCACAGTTCATCTGCTGTTCGGCGACGATCTCCAATCCAGGGGAGCTGGCGGAGCGGCTTGTGGAGAAACCCTTCCGGCTGGTCACACAGAATGGAGCGCCGGCCGGGGAGAAACGGGTGGTGTTCTACAACCCGCCGGTGGTGAACCGCCAGCTTGGGATCCGGCAGTCTTCGCTCAAGGTGGCCGCCCGGATCGCTACGGAAACGCTGGCAAACGGCATCAGCACGATCGTCTTCACACGCTCCCGGATCAATGTGGAGCTGCTTCTGACCTATATCCGCAAAGGGCTGGCACGTCGCGGCGCCTCGACGGATATCGTCGGGAGCTATCGCGGCGGCTATCTGCCGGACGAACGGCGCCGCCTGGAACGACGACTCAAAAGCGGGGAGCTCCTCGGCGTGGTCAGCACCAGCGCTCTGGAACTCGGCGTGGATATCGGCTCGCTGCAGCTGGCTGTCCTCCACGGCTATCCGGGCAGCGTCGCCTCGGCCTGGCAGCAGATGGGACGGGCCGGACGCCGTTCCGGCGTCTCCGCCGCCGTCATGGTGGCCTCGTCGCTGGCGCTGGACCAGTTCCTCACCGCCCGTCCGGAGAACCTCTTCGGCGCCTCCCCGGAGCACGCCCGGCTCGACGCCGACAACCTCTACATCCTGGTGAACCATGTCAAGTGTTCGGCCTTCGAGCTGCCCTTCCGGGAGGGCGAATCGCTGGGCTCCGCCGACATGGAGGAGATCCTGCAGTATCTCGCCGAACAGGGGACCCTCCACCGGGCGGGAGGACGCTACCACTGGCAGTCCGACTCCTTCCCGGCGGAATCCATCTCGCTGCGCAGCGCCACCAGCGAGAACTACGTCATCCTGGATATCACCGAAACGGGCAACCCCGTGGTGATCGGCGAGGTGGACCGCCCCAGCGCCCCCATGCTGATCCACCCGGAGGCCATCTACTTCCACGGCGGGAAGGCCTACCAGGTGACCGAGCTGGACCCGGAGGGCATGCGCTGCTATGTCCGGAAGGCCGACGTGGACTACTACACCGACGCCGATCTCGCCGTCCGGATGGAGGTGCTGGACGAATTCGAGAGACAGGGCCTGTGGAGCTGGGGGGAGGTGCTGGTGGCCGCGCGGCCCACCGTCTACAAAAAGATCCGCCTCCACACCCACGAAAACATCGGTTACGGCAACATCCACCTGGGGGAGGAGCAGATGCACACCACCGGGGCCTGGTTCGGTATCGAAGAGCGGTGGATCGAAGGGCTGGACCGGGATACGGCGAGCTCGGCGCTCTCCGGCCTGGCCAATCTCTTCCGGAATGTGGCGCCGCTGTACCTCATGTGCGACCACCACGACCTCATCGTCCACGGCCACGTCAGGGACCCCTATCTGGGGCAGCCGGCGGTCTACATGGCCGACAACGTTCCCGGCGGCGTGGGCCTGGCGGAGACGGCCTTCTCCCTGCGCGACCGCCTCGCCGCAGCCTGCCGGGAAGCGCTGGAGTCCTGCGGCTGCAGAGAGGGGTGCCCGGGATGTATCGGCGTCTTCGATGCCTCCGAACGGATCAAGGAGGCCTCCCGCTGGCTGCTGCTCGCCCTGGAACGGGGGATGGGATCCCGGCCGGAGACGGCAGCCGGCGGGGATACCCCTCTATGAATGCGCAGGAATGCAGCAAAGCAGTGCATGCGGGAACCGGCTTGTCACCAGAGGAGAATGATGCTATTATTTGTAAAGTTTCGTTCAGGTTTGCAACGCTGGATCACACATCACCCCAGGCCATCATCACGGTGCCTTTCGAAGCCCATCATCACGGGATCATCCGCAGGCCCGGCCGGCGGAAGAGATCTGATACAGTGTTTCAATCATTCAAACCGTTTCAAAGGAGGCTGTCTGTATGAAAGGTTTCCGCATCATTGTTGCTGCAGCTCTCGTGCTGGCGCTCTGCGCAGGTGGCGCACTGGCCGCCGACAAGGACTGGCCCTCGTCGCTCCAGTTTGTGGCCGGCCCGCCGGGCGGCAGCTGGTTCCCCATGGGTGGCGCCGTTGCCGACGTCATCACCAAGAACGTGGAGGGTGTCTCCTGCACCAGCGGCACCGGCGGCGGTGTCTCGAACATCTTCAACGTCAACCGGAAGAAGGCGGATCTCGGCCTGACGGTGGTCTTCATGGGCAAACCGTCCATGAACGGCAAGGAGATCTTCGAGAAACACGGGCGCCAGGACAACGTATCCGTACTGACCAATGTCTACAAGCAGTACTTCTACTTCATCGTCCGCAGCGAATGGGCGGAGAAGAACGGCGTGGAGACGATTCAGGATATCTTCGACCAGGAGCTTGACTTCCGTATGGCCACTCTCAAGCCGGGGACGTCCAGCGAGTACATGGTCCGCAGGACCCTGGAAGCCGGCTACGGCGTGAGCTATGACGACATCAAGAGCTGGGGCGGTTCGGTGGAGTACAGCTCCTATTCCGACGGCGCCAACCTCATGGCCGACAAGCATCTGGACGCCTTCGCCTTCACCGTCTCGCTGCCCGCTTCCATCATCATGAAGATGGAGACCCAGACCGACATCGACATCCTTCCCGTGGACCCCAAGGCACTCAAGGCCATGAGCGAGGCCTACGGCACGGCCACCTTCACGATCCAGCCCAGTGATTACGAGTGCGTGGACGAACCCGTCAAGACAGTAGGTTCCTACACCTCCATCCTGGTGCGCAAGGACCTCCCCGAAGGGCTTGTCTACGAGATCGCCAAGGCGGTCTTCAACCACAAGAAGACCCTGGCCGACACGGTCTCCGCCATGAAGCAGCTCAACCTGAAGGACGGTCCGCAGAACACCGTCTTCCCGCTGCATCCGGGTGCGGCCAAGTACTTCAAAGAGCAGGGCACACTCTAACGGAGAGACCAAAGAAGCTCCGCACAAAAGAAGCGTGCAGTCAGGAGGGGCGACCTGGAACGGTCGCCCCTCGCTGCAGCGCCGCGGAGACGCCACTATGCGGGAGTTGAACAGTGCATGAGAAAGCTCACAGGTTGGCAATACTGGTTTATCTATGCCTATGTCGTGATTATGGGCTCCTTCCACCTCTATACGGCGCTGCAGGGCACACTGGAGGCCTATCTCCAGCGGATGACCCACCTGACCTTTGTGTTGCCGCTGGTCTTCCTCCTGATGCCCTTCAGAAAGGACCCCGACAGCCCGGAGACCTCGATCCCGCTGCAGGACTGGGGACTGGCCGTCCTCGCCGCCGTCCCCGGGCTCTACGCCATCGCCAACTACGACGCCATCGCAAGCCGCATCGTCCACTTCGACCCGGTCAGCACGGTGCAGCTCGTCCTCGGCCTTATGCTGGTGATTCTTCTTCTTGAAGCAACGCGCCGTTCCGTCGGGTGGCCGCTGGCACTGATCGCCACAATCTTCGGCGCCTATATGCTGGTGGGCGACCAGATGCCGGGACTGCTGCGGGGGATCGGCTTCTCCTGGCACGAGATCGCCGAGGTCCTCTATCTGACCGACGAGGGGGTCTTCGGGATCCCTCTGGGCGTCTCGGCCACCTTCGTCATGATCTTTCTCATCATGGGCGGCTTTCTCGACAAATCGGGCGTGGGCGAGTTCTTCCTCGAGATGGCCCAGGCGCTCACGGGACGAACCCGCGGAGGACCGGCCAAGATCGCCGTGGCCTCGTCGGGGCTCTTCGGCATGCTTTCGGGGAGCGCCGTGGCGAACGTCTACAGCACCGGGGCGCTGACCATCCCCATGATGAAACGGATCGGCTACGAGTCCCACTTCGCCGCCTCCGTGGAGGCTGTGGCCTCCTCGGGCGGACAGATCATGCCGCCCATCATGGGCGCCAGCGCCTTCATCATCGCCTCCTTCATCGGCATCCCCTACCGGGAGGTCATGATCGCCGCCTTTGTCCCCGCCGCGCTCTTCTATCTGGCCGTAGGATTGATGGTCCACCTCAGGGCGGTCAAGCTGGGCCTCCGGGGGCTTACCAAAGAGGAGCTGCCGTCGAAACTGCGGATGCTGAAGCATGTCTACATGCTGGCCCCGGTGGTCATCCTCGTCTACATGCTGCTGGTGGGCTACACGCCCATGCGGGCGGCGGTCTTCGCCATCGGGATCAGCTGGGCCTGTTCGCTCTTCTCCAGGGAAAACCGAATGGGCATCAAGGCGATCCTCGACGCCATCTATCAGGGGAGCATCAACATCATCGTGGTCGCCATGGCCTGCGCCGCAGCGGGGATCATCATCGGCTCCATCAACCTCACCGGCTTCGGCTTCAAGTTCGTCTCGGCCGTCATCGCCCTCTCCCAGGGCATCCCCTTCGTCGGGCTGGCGCTCATTATGGTGATCGCCATCATCCTGGGAATGGGGCTCCCCACCACGGGGGCCTACCTCCTGGCCTCCGCGATGGGTGTGCCGGCGCTGATCGAGCTGGGCTTCCCCATGCTGGGCTCCCATCTCTTCGTCTTCTACTTCGCCATCGTCTCGGCGATCACCCCCCCGGTGGCGCTGGCCGCCTATGCCGCCTCCTCCATCTCGGGGAGCGACCCCAACAAAACGGGCTTCACGGCCATGCGACTGGGTGTGGTGGCCTACATCATCCCCTTCGCGTTTATCTACGATCAGACACTGCTCCTCCACGGCGGCTACCTGGCCAACAGTCTGGCCGCCCTCTGCGCCATCGTGGGCGCCACCGGTCTCGCCGCCGGGATGGAAGGCTACTCCTTCCGGCGACTCAAATCCTGGGAGCGCGCCGTCCTCCTGGCCTTCAGCGTGGCCAGCATCTGGCCCCTGGCAACGGTCAAGATAGGCGGCGCCCTGGCCATCGGCGCCGCCTATCTCTTCCTGCGGACCACCGCCGGCGGGCCCCCGGAGGCGCCGCAACCCTCCTAGACGACCAGTCGGAACACCCTGGGGAGCAGATCCGGTCCGCCGGGTCTGCTCCCGCTCTACTGACAAATCAGCGATCTCGTTCTATACTTCCCCTAGTATTGCTATCGAAAAAGGGGAGTGATTGTGTGATGAAACGTTGTATTTGTATGATCGCATTCCTTGCCGTAATCGGTATAGCCCTCGGTGCGGGAATCCCGGCGACCGCCCAGGACGGCTGCGGACCGGAGCACGCCGCCTTCTTCGTCTCCTCCTGTTCCTGGAGCTACAACGCAGCGGAACAGCGGTTCCATGTGGAGGCCACGGTAACCAACGACTCCGAGGAATGGGTCAACGGTCCGGGCATCTCCGTCCGGCTCTACGACAGGGATGGCGCGGAACTGGTCTGGGCCTGGGGCGAGGCGGAGGTCCGGCAGCTCGCGCCCGGGGAAAGCGCCCCCGTCTCCCTCTCCGTCCAGCCGAAGGCGCTGCCCCGACAGATACGGGTGACCGCGGAGGAAGGTCTGGGGATGACCTGAACACGATAGCTTTGGGGGCCGCGTTGCGGCCCCTTTCGTCTTTCCCGGCCCTGGAACGGGAACAGACCCGGGAGTGGTACAATGCCGGTGATCGTCTGCGACACTACCAATTCGGGGGGTACCGCAAATGGATATCCAGCAATTCGGTGTGGAAAAATGGATGAATACCTACGAAAACGAAGCGATCTTCAATCTCGGCGAGACCTGCGTGGATTCCTTCACCCTGGGGGAACTGCTCGATATCACCGGCAAACGCGAGGAAATCCTGCAAAATATGGTGGCCACACGGCTCTCCTACGGCGATATCCAGGGGAGTCAGGCCCTGCGGGAGCAGATCGCCGGACTCTACCAATCGGGGAGAGCCAACAACGTACTGGTGATGAACGGCGGCGCCGCCGCCAACTTCCTGGCCCTCTACAGTCTGGTGAAGGCGGGGGACCGTGTGATCAGCGTCCACCCCACCTACCAGCAGCTCTACAGCATCCCCGAGTCCTTCGGCGCCACCGTGGACCCATTGCGGCTCAGGCCGGAAGAGGGGTTCCACCCGAACCTGCAGGAACTGGAGGAGATGTGCTCCGGGGGCGTAGACGTGATCTGCTGCAACAACCCCAACAACCCCACCGGGGCCCTCATGTCGGCCTCCGAGGTCGAACGGCTGGTGGACATCGCCGGGAAACACGATGCCTGGCTCGTCTGTGACGAGGTCTACCGGCATCTCTATCAGGAGGGACAACAGCTTCCGCCGTCCGTCGCCGATCTCTACGAGAAGGGTGTCAGCACGGGAAGCATGTCCAAGGTCTTCTCCCTGGCCGGCATCCGCATCGGCTGGGTTGCAGGCTCCGAAAGGTTCATCGAGAACGCCTACGACCACCGGGACTACACCACCATCAGCGTAGGGCGTCTGGACGACATGCTGGCCTCGCTGGCCCTGGAACACCGGGAAGCCATCCTGGAACGGAACCTCGGCATCATCCGGAACAATCTCGGCCTCCTCGATGAATGGGTGGCCGGCGAGGAACGCATCGACTATGTGCGCCCGGAAGCCGGAACCACCGCACTGCTGCACTACGACTACGACATCCCCTCCGACCAGTTCGGCAAGCGCCTGCTGGACACCACGGGAACCTTCGTCGTCCCCGGGGGCCGCTTCGACATGGAGCACTGGATCCGCGTGGGCTACGCCTTCGAGTCCAGGCAGCTGCAGGAGGGGCTGCAAGGCCTCTCCTCCTTCCTGAGAACCCTCGACGGCGAGGGGATCGCCCCCGCCGGAGACCTCCGGAAGGGATAGCGGCAGGGATGCGCGCCACCGGGATTCCCGGGCCCTACAGCGAGGCCTTCGACAATCCTGAAGCGCCCTTCCTCTATCTGTATTCCCCTTCGGGGGACGGCAGCACAGCCGAGCTGTTCACCAGGCGGCGGTTCCTCTCCCTGGGGCGCAAGGCGGCAACGGTGCTGCACCGGTACGGGCTGCAGCCGGGGGACCGCTTTGTCAACGGCTTCGGCGCCAACAGCCCCGTTGACCTGGCCTTCCGCCTCGGGGCGATCCTGACCGGGACGGTGCCGGTGACCGTGAACTGGCAGGCCGACTCGCCGGAGCGGGCCGCCTATAAGGTGGAGATCTCGAAGGCCAGACTCCTGGTGCAGGAACACACCTTCCCTTCGGGACTGCTGCGGGGAATCGAAGAGCTCTTCCCGGCACTGCCGGTCTACCCGGTGGAGAACCTCGACAGGGAAACACCCTACAACGGCTCCTGGCCGGAGGAACCGGCACCGGAGCAGGAGAAGCTGGTGATCTTCACCTCCGGGACCACCGGCGCCCCCAAGGGGGTCTCGCTGACCTACGGGAACTACGCCTCCAACGCCGCCACCTTCCGCAGCTTCCTCGCCCCGCTGGGGCTCCGTCCCCTCCAGCTGGTGATGCCCAACCCCCTGCACCACGCCAACTCCTCGGCCCTCTCCGACTGGTGCATGCGGGAGCCGGGCGCCGTCATCCACATGCTGCCCGGGTACGGCACCGCCTACTGGAGGGTCCCCGCAGAGACCGCCTCCAGCGGAGGGGAGCTTCTCGCTCCGGCGGTGGCCCGACACATCGATTTCCTCCACAACCTGGCGGAGGAGGGCGCGCTCCC
>JAIPGA010000019.1 GCA_021736445.1 Synergistales bacterium
CCCCTCCCAGGGTGGCGGAACAGCTGTCCAGCGCGAGCCGGCTGCGGTCGAAGGCGGCCTTGAGGCGTACTTCCCCAAGCTGTCCCAGCGGCGTGTCCAGAGCTGGTGCCTGCAGTTGGAGGGCGTATGCCGGATGGTCGATGGGGCCGGTGAGGCGGCAGCGGGCCTTCCCTTCGCCGGAGATGGACTCCAGCCAGGGGAACCCCGGGAGGGAGCCCAGCAGTGCGGGGGCGGCCCCGTCGGCGGCGATGGCGAGATCCAGCCGCTCTGTTTCCCCTGTGTGGATGCATCCCTGCAGGGTGATGGGCGTCCCGTCGCGGCGGGCCCTCCCCTCCTCCACATGGATGGCTCCGGGGGCGATGCCCAGCTCCAGGACGGTGTCGGCGAGCAGTACGTTGCGGATACGGATCGCCGTGGAGACGAACCGCGCCCTGCTCTCCGGGTTCCCCGTGGTTCCGCCCAGATGGAGTGTGGCGGCGGCGTTTCCCTGCAGCTGCAGCGGAGCCAGCGCGGGGAAGCTGTCGGCCGCCCGGTGGAGGTAGAGGGTGTCGCTCCGGATGGTGAGATCCCTGGCGCCGTCGCTGTCGTGGGGGAGGCTCCCCCTGGCGTTGAGGGTGGCCTTGTTCCAGGTGGCGGCGGCGTTCACCCCGGTACGGTGGGGGCCGACGGTGAAATCGCCCTGGAGGTCTGTGAAGCGGTATCCCTCGACGGTTCCGTCGTATCCCTCGACATGGACCCTGCCGGTGAGCGCCCCCGGCGGCCCGCCGAGGGCGACGGTGACCCGGTCCGCCTCCCCTTCGGCGAAGTCCAGCCAGGGGAAGAGGGGGTACAGCTGCTCCGTGGCCACATCGGCGCCCGACAGCCTCAGTTGCAGTGAGGGTGTCGGGGTGCTGCAGTCCATGGAGAGCGCCCCCTCCACGGGGGTGTCCACGAGGCTGCCCTGGAGGTCCCGGAAGGCAAGGATGTCTCTCCGGTAGGTCCAGGAGGTGGTGCAGCGCGGGATGGAGAGCGTCTCCGCCTCCAGGTCCCGGAGTATCAGCGCTCCGGCCGCCTGCAGCTGCTCCGGGGGACCGGAGATGCTGAAGCTGCCCTCCACCTTTCCCCTGAGCTTGCTGCCGTGTCCGCCGCCGAGGCGGAGGAGTGTCGCTGCGGGAAGCCCCAGGATCCGTCCCCGGAGTTGCAGCTGCGGCAGAAGGGGGCCCGAGGCGGAGAGCGTTCCTCTGTCGAAGGCGATGCGTCCGCCGGTCAGGACCACCCCGCCCTTGCCGGCGCTGAAGGTCCCTTCGGCACGGAAGGCCTCATCCCGGAAACGGCCCCTGCCTTCCAGGCGGAGTCCCCTGTCCTCCGGGGTGCAGCGGGCCTCGGTGACAGCGATCTGGGTGGTACCGGAACGGAACGCGGCATCCATCAGGAGGATCTCCTCCGGCAGCGGAAGGGCGGCGCGCTCCGGCAGGGGGAAATCCGGGAAGCCCTCCAGATTGACGGTCACCCCCTCCAGGGTCACCCGGCCCAGGGAGAGGGTTCCCCGCAGCAGTTCGGCGAGGGACACCCGCAGGGTGACCTCCCGCACCGTCATGACCGTTCCGCCCTCCCGCCGGTAGGCGACGCCCTCCATCCTGTAGCCCGTGAGGGGGTTGCCGCCCACCGACTCCACCTGCAGCGTGCCGGTTCCGGCGGGAGCCAGAAGCCCTTTGGCTTCGGCCACCAGCCGTTCGCCGTCCAGGACGTGGAGACCGTAGTACAGGGCCCCCGCCGCGGCGACGGCCATCACCGCCAGGATCAGGCGGAAACGCCGGTTTCTCAGTATCGTGTTCATATCCATCCTTGCCTTTTCCCGTCCTTTTTCGAAAGCATGGGTCTCCGACAGGCCGAAGGGTCTTCCCGTTCACCTACTGCAGGAGCTGTTGCAAAAGGTTGTTGAGCAGCTGCTCTTTCATCTGTTCCTCCGTGCCCGGCACATCGGCGCTTTCCGTCTTGGGCCCCGTGGGGATGGTGAGCTTGAGCTGGAAGCCCTGCTTGCCGTCCTGGTCATCTGCGGCGTCGGAGAGGTACTGGCTCAGCCCGGGAAGCAGCGTCTGCCCCTCCTCGATCTGGAACTCCCTGAGCTTCGGCTTGTCCCTGGTGCCGCCGATGGCGAAGGTGATCATCCGGTAGTCCCGTTTGGAGACCGTTCCCAGGACGTTGCCGAGCATATCCTGCAGCGACTCCACGGAGATGCTTCCCACACCCTCCATCAGGCCCTGGAGGGCGCCGAAGAGCGCCTTGACGGCCTGGACGTTCACCTCCCCTTCCCCCTGGAAGTCCAGACGCCCGCTGTAGTTGTAGGTGCCGTCGGCGGTGATGTAGCGGAAGAGGGGATCGTTCACCGGCGCGTCGGCACGGCTCCCGGGGAGTACCGTCAGGGACATCCCGTCCATCATGAAGGGGGCCTGGATCTGGCGGAACCGGATCTCCTCGCGTCCCACCGTGGCTGCGGCCGCTTTGGCCAGAGGAAAGCCCCTGATGGCGCCGTCACGGAGGGTGAGTGATCCGTTGCCGTTCATCCCCAGCTGCTGCTGGGCGGATCCGGAGAGGGAGAGCTCCATCCCGGCGGTTCCGCCGATGCTCCCCGCATCCTCGAAGAAATCCGCTGTGGCCGCACCGGCGTCGATGTCCCGGCCCGAGACGTTGCACTCCCAGGTCTTCTCGCGCAGCAGGTAGGAGAAATCCGCCGAGGCGGTGCCCTCGTACAGCGAGGCGACGGCCCTGGGGACCGTCAGGCTCCGGGGGGTGAGCTCCACCGGAACGGTGACCTCCCGGAGATGGAACCCGTAGGCCTCCAGGCCGCTGGAGGTGAACTCCCCGGTTGTCTGGATGTCGGTGCCCCTGAAGCCGCCGGAGAGAGCGGCGTCCACGGGGCCCTGGAGGTCCAGCGAGGGGATCTGCTCTACCTCGTTGATGGCTTTGACCAGCTGCAGGCCGCTGCCGTTGCCGGTGAAGTCCCCCGTCCACTGCCCCTTTTCGTCCGGTGACGCCGAGAGGGAGCCCGAGAGGGAGCCGTCGAAGATCTTGCAGCGCAGCGTGTTGAGTGCCAGGGAGGTGGGCGTGAGGGATCCCTCCGCCTCGATGTCGGCGGCCTGGATCCCCTGGATGGTGAGCCCTTTGGACTGGAGGCTGTAGCCCAGCTCCGGCGCGGCGGCGGTCCCCGAGAGGCGCCAGCTTCCGGAGAGGGTTCCCTGCAGTGGGAGGGGCGCGAGCGTCTCGGGAAGGGAGGCGCTATCCAGGTTCTCCGCCGTTCCCTTCAGATCGAAGGCGCTGTCCTTGAAGGTCAGCGTGCCGCTTCCGGTGAGTCTCCCCCCCAGGAGATGGATGGCGGCACTGTCTACGGCGAGCTGTTCTTCCGTCACCTGCAGTACGGCGTTGGCCTTCCCGGCGGGAACACCCGCTGCAGCCAGGCTGTCGGCCTGCAGATCCACCTGCAGCCGGGGCGGGATGCCTGCAAATCTGGTCTTGATCCCTGCGGCGGTCACCCCGCTGGGGCCCGAGAGGTCGCTGAGGGTGGCCGTACCCGCGAGTTGGAGGGCGTCCGGCGAACCGGCGAGCTGGAGGTCCACGGCGGCTGTGCCGGACCAGCTTTGGGGCAGATAGTCCTTTGCAAGGGCCAGGGGGAGCTTCGTCCCCGAGGCGGTGAGATCGAGCTTCGGCGGTTTCCCTTCGGGCAGATCGATGGCGCCTTTGCCGTGGAGGGTGCCCCCGCCCTTGGTGACGATATCAAGCGTTTCGATGTGGAGGCGCTCTCCCTGGAAGCGGGCCGTCGCGTTGACCTTGTCCAGGGTGCTGCTCCCCAGGGTGAGGGGGGCGACGCCGGCGGTGACCGATGCTTTGGGATCGGCGGGGGTGCCGGCGATCTCCGCGGTGAGCGAGAGCGTTCCCCGCAGCCGAGGCAGATCTCCCCCCGGAGGGAGCAGGCTGGTCAGGCCTTCCACCTCTATCCCCTTGGCCCAGAGGGTAGCGTCCAGGGTGGGGTCGGCCGGCGAACCGACGCTGCCTTTGAAGGTGCAGCTCCCCCCGAAGGCCTTGCACCCGGCGTTCACAAAGAGCGCCTGCTCCCGGAGGGAGAGGGTGGCCTCCAGGGAGGAGATGGGGGTGTCCCTGAGGGCCAGCTGCTTGCCCTGCAGCGTGAGCCTGGCCTGGGGTGCCGTGAAGGGTCCGTCCACGTCGAAGCGTACCCTGTCGAGCTGTCCCTGCAGGAGGTCCCGCTGGGACTCGGGGAGGGGCAGCTGGTCGATGGCCACCTTTTCCGTCTGGAGACTGCCCGTCACGTGGAGGGGGTCGGCGAAGAGGAGGCGGATCCTTCCTTTCAGCGGCTGCGACAGAAGGCTTGTTCCCACATCGGTGATCCCGAGCTCCTCAGGGGTAACCCGCCAGTCTGTGGAGAGCGCTCCCAGTCTGGTACCGGCCACGGCAAGCCCCCGGATGTCGAAGCGTCCCTCCAGGGTGTCGGTGTCTCCGGAGAGGGTGGTGTGCAGCCTGTCGGCGGAAAGCCGGCTGTCCAGAACGAAGCTGTCCAGCGTCAGTTCCCCCTCCAGGGCTCCCTGGGAGACACCGGAGAGATGGAGGCGTCCGGACAGGGTTCCGGAGGGTGCGGCGGGCAGGTCGGCGGAAAGCATCGGCCGCACCGCTTCGAGGAACAGCGAAGCGGGAAGCTGGGTGAGGGTGAGCGTGGCATCGGCTTCCGGTTCAAGGACGCCGTGGACGACGAGCTGTCCCGACGGCGCCAGAGAGAGTGAGCTGCGCTCGCTCACCAGGGTGCCGTCCCGGACCGACAGTGTGGCGTTCAACCCCGCCGGAACGCCGTTCAGGCGCAGCTGGCCTCCGGCCGAGAGATGCTGCGGCTCCGTCCGGAGTTCCACCTCCTCCAGGGAGATCCGGTTGTTCCTCCAGCGGATGGTGCTTTCCCGGAGGGTCATCCGGGCTTCGGGCAGCGAGGAGAGGCTGTCGGCGAGGACCTTTTGTTCCTTGTCCTTTCCGGATGATGCGGCCATATCGGGGGGAACCACGAGCTCTCCCTTCTCGACGGTGACGGCGCCCACCTCTCCCTTGCCGCGGAGAAGCGCCAACAGGGAGAGGCGCAGGTCCACCTGTTTGGCCCGGAAGGTGAGCCCCTCCGGTGTGGACAGTGAGGGGTTGAGGAAGGTAAAGCCCCGGATCGGGTTGCCCTCTACGGTGGGGAGCTCCAGTGAGATCCCCTGTTTTGCCGCGAGCTGACGCGCCTCGCGACGGACGATGGTCGCTCCGAAGTTGGAGGTGAGTCCCACTACGGCGAGCACCGCCAGCAGCAGGACGGCGATGCCCAGCCAGAACAGCAGACGTTTTTTGTTCATGGCTCTTGTTGCCTTGCACCCACGATCCCGCGCCGTGTGGGCAAGGCCTCTCCTCCTTTCCAGGTGGGATAGACGATCGGGTTCGCCTGCGTGCCCCACGGATCCCTGCGGGAAGACGGTCCGGGATGGTGGGGCGCCGCTCAGCTATCCACAATGGCGCTGCCCGCTCCTTGTGAAGGGAGGAGGATTTCGTGGATATGTGGACAACGCCTGTGGATAACTTTGCCGCTAGGGCCGCTGAAGCTCCTCTGTACCAGGACTGTACCGGTGGAACCATTGTGGATAACCTTCACCGCGCTCCATGATCTGGATCCTGTCCCGGAGGATCACGAGCCCCCCGCGGTAGGCTGCGCGGAGCTTGCCCACCATGACAAGGGTGGTTCCCCGCAGCGAGGCAAGCCTGGGGAGAAAGCGGCGGTCACTGTGGTAGACCTTGACCCGCAGGGGCACACCCTCCTGGATGAGCTGCGACGAGGAGCCGCTCTCCTCGATCCGGTCTACCGTGAGGCCCAGGGTGATGAACCGGCCTTTGAGTGAGGTGAGCTCGGTCCAGGCCTGCTCCGCCGTGTAGCGGCGGCCCGCCGCCTTTTTCCACAGGCCGCGCTCTTTCTGCCGCGCACGCCGAAAGGCCTGCCGGATAGGGGCGACATAGGTGTCGTTGGGAGGGAGGACAAAGGGCATGGCCAGCCCTCGGGCGACCAGGGCTGCGTTGATGAGGGTCCGTTCCCTGTCGCCCTGCTTCCAGACATAGGCCAGCAGACGGCCGTACCGGTCGTAGCGCTCCAGGTCGGTTTCCAGGGTGACCGTCCTGCCTGCAACGAGGGAGCGGTTGGCGGCCGCGGCCGTACCGCCCAGCTCCTCCCTGCCCCGCCGGGGATGGTGGGTCTCCGGCGTGTCGATGAGCAGGTAGCGTACATCCAGCTCCCTGCCGTCTTCGGTGCGGCAGGTGACGGTGTCCCCGTCGATCACCTCGGTGACCCGGGCCTGGAACTGCTGGGCAGGGGCCGCCCCTCTCCCGCAGAGAACGAGGAGAAGGAGAAGGGCGGTGCCTGTCTGGAGGAGGCGTTTCATCGTCTGCCCAGACCTTCGGTGATGCCCGGCGGCCTACTTCTCTTTGGGAATGGGGCAGAAGCGCGGCTGTTCGCCCTCCACCAGCAGTCTGCGGTGGAACTCCATTCCCTGGGGCACGAGAAAGAGCAGCTCCATGGTGTTGTGGACCGTCCCCTCGAAGAGGTGCCCGCCGTAGGCGGCGTGGGTGCCGTCGGCCAGGGTGCAGTGGTGGTGGAAGAAGGGTTCGCCGTCTTCCTTGATGCTTGTCGTTCCGGAGATCTGGAGCACCTCCATGCCCTCCCGGAAGGTGTGTTTTTTGTACTCGGTGCCGCTGAACCAGCCGATGGTGACATCGCGGAGCATGCCTACTGCGGATATAATGGCAGCTGAAGCGATCTGTTCCTTTTCGAGAAAGCCCTTCAGCGCAGGGAAGAAGGATTCGCCGTCGTTGAGACGCAGCGCATAGGTGAGGGTATCCCGGCAGGACCGATAGGATTCGTTGCTCATAACCATCACTCCTTGTGAGAAAAGTTGAGGTTTCTGCTTACCTGTCCTGAGGGAAGGTGGTGGATGGACCGGGCGGCAGCCCGAGGAGTACAGTGGCTGTTGTGATGGAGACAGGCTACCCCGTATTGTACGGCAACGGCCCGGCAGCTCCAAATCATAGCAGGGAATCCCGGAGTTCGCTTGACAGGGGGTGACAACAATGAGGTTTCTTGATCGCAAGGGTGCGATGCGGCGGACACGGGAGGCCTTTCCACGTCTGGAGGACTACGGAAGGGAGCTGCTGCGACGGAACCAGCGGTGCCGGATGGTGGGACCCCGTGCCTTCTGGCCGCTCTTCCGGGAGCATATCCTGGACTGCGCCGCCCTGCTCCCGCTTCTTCCCGGGGTGGGACGCCTCTGCGACATCGGTACCGGCGGAGGACTCCCGGGCCTGGTCTGGGCGCTGCTCCAGCCGGAGCTGGAGGTGACCCTGCTGGAAAAGGGGGCGAAGAAGGCCGGTGCGCTCTCGTCACTGGTGGCTGCCCTCGAGGTGGACAATGCTGTTGTGGTCTGCAGCCGCGCCGAGGAGCTCGCAGGGGAGGGCGGAGAGCGGTTCGATCTGGTCACCGGACGCGCCGTGGCCCACACGGGGATTCTGGCCGAATACGCCGCCCCGCTGCTCGTTCCCTGCGGTACGCTGCTGGTGATGAAGGGACCCGGCTACAGGGCGGAGCTTGAGGAGCTGGAAGGCGGCTGGGAGCGCCTGGGACTGTCACCGGGGGATGTCTTTCTGTATACCAATTTCGGGCGGGAACTCTATGCTTTGCTGTTCCACAAGACCGCGGAGCCCCTCGTCAGGCTGCCGCGGCGTCCTGGAATGGCGGAAAAACGAAAGTGGTGGAGGTGAATGATGTGCACACAGTCGGAATAGCGAACCAGAAAGGCGGCGTAGGGGTGCGTCCGTAGAGCTGTGCCCGGATTCCTGTGGATTGCGGTGGGATCCGGACGGCCGCCCGGCTGACCCGCAGCGGAAACGTGAAGCGGGAAACAAAGCATGCCGGGAAAGCGTCGCCGGGGCGGATCGGGTACGCCCCGGGGGATGCGAGGTCGGTGGGTGATAGGGTCAAAGCTGGATTGCCTGAATCCCAGTCTCCGCGCCTGAAACCGCCGGGGAGCGCACCACACCCGGAATGAGCTGTGCGCTTCTGGACACCGTGGAGGGGATACTCCCTACGTCGCCTCCACACCGCCGGTGTCCACGGCAGGGGTTGTTCCCCTGTTTCGGGGACGAACGGGAGACCTACGTCACCCTGTGTCGTTCGGGACAGCGAAACGGAGATGGCCTACGGCGGCGGTAGCCGCCATGGCTACGGAGCCCCCATAGTAGTCCGGGGACGGGAAAGCCGTCCGCATGGCGAAGGGGGGCAGGTCACGGCTCAAACCGGGAGAATCGTGGAGGTATGCGACCAATGCAGAACGCCGACAGGGTTCTCTCCATTCTGCGCACAAACACAGCAAAGGATCACGACTACCGGCCGAAACGGCTCTACCGCCTGCTCTACAACGTCGATCTCTACAGGGTTGCCTGGATCCGGTGGATGGGACTGCGCCCCTTTTACGGCTCTTCAGAAGGGGGCGCCCGGTTTCCGGAGGAGGCTGTCGCCGAACGGATCGCCCTGCTGCGGGAGGAACGGTACCGTCCTCCGGAACGGCTTGCCCGGCAGGCCGCCGGAGGCACAGCCGGTGGAACCGCCGACAGACTGGTCGCCGACGCCGTCGGTATGATTGGGGAAGCCGTCCAGCGCACCTGGCGGCACCGGCTCCTGCACTCTCTTCCCTACCCCACCCCGGTGCACCGCTTTCTGATGGAGGTGGCGCGCAGGGGCGGGGCGGCCCCGTGGATGGTGCTCTGCCGGATCGGGGGATGCGCCGATTCGGGAGCGATCCTCCCTGAGGAGCTGATCGACCAACTGGGAGACGGCCGATTCGGGCCGCTCCTTCAGCACTACCTCTCCCATCCCGATATCCCCGGAATGCTCACCGGCGCGCCATTGCGGCGTCACCCGATGGTCCGTCTGCTGCAGGAGGCTGTCTGGAGCCGCTGCTGCCGGGTTTGCGAAAGTCAGGTGCGGCACTGTGCCGCCGCCGGGCCCGTGATGGTGGTGTTCGGCGCGGGGGGAACCCGGTTGGCCGGTGAGACCGCGGCGGCGGTGGAATCCTGCTGCCGCACCCTCGGGATTGTCCTGTCGGAACCGCCGCTGGTGGTGGATGCACACCGGATGTCCCTTGAACTCTTCGGCTACCGTGTGGTCCGACCGGGCGGGGGGGAGGAACCCCGCCTGGATCTCCCCAGATCGACGGTCCAGCAGGCGCTGGCCCCCTATCTCCGGGAGGGCCGTCCGGTCCACGCCGGATGGCTGGTGAACCGGACGGCCGGGGAGGCTATCGCCCGGTACGCTGCTGAGCTCCAACGTTTCCATCGGTTTTGCTCGCTGGCCTGGAACTGCAACCGGCGTCTGCGGGGGTTCCGGAAGCTCCATCTGGCCAGTCTGGCCAGAACGCTTGCCCGCAAGGAGCAGGTGAGCGTCCGGGAGATCTACCGGCGCTACGGGTGCCGCCGTCCCGATCGGAACGGCGAACCCAGGGTCACCCTGGCCTTTTCCGCGGACGGAAGAGAGGCCGCCTATCCGGTTGGTCCCTTTCCGCCCCGGGGGGGGCCCCCGATCGGGGAACCCCAGGCCGGACCGGATGGTCGGGAAGCTGTGCGCGGAATGCTGTGGCTGGAGAGCCGGATGCGCTGAAAGGCGCACGTTCGGTTCGGAGGAGGGGAAGCCTTCAGTACCCATGGGGAGGTGCCCTATCCTACAAGACAACCTGTTGCGTGAACCTCGCCGCGGTACTCGGCGGGATGGGAAAGAAGGTCCTGGTGGTCGATATGGACCCGCAGGGAAACTGTACCAGCGGACTCGGTGTGGACCGGGAACAGACGGAACGGAGCGTCTACCAGCTGCTGATGGACAGCGCCGATCTGCCGGAGGTCGTGGTGGAAACGGAGTGGACCAACGTGTCGGTGATCCCGGCCAACATCGACCTCGCCGGATCGGAGGTCGAGCTCGCCGGGGTGATGAGCCGCGAGACGCGGCTCCGTCGGAAACTCAGGGAAGGCAGTGACTACGACGTACTGTTGATCGACTGTCCCCCCTCGCTGGGGCTGCTCACCATCAATGCCCTGGTTGCCAGCGAACATATGCTTGTCCCCATCCAGTGTGAATACTACGCTCTGGAAGGGGTGGGGCAGCTCTTGCGCACCGTACGGCTCATTCAGGGCTACCTGAATGAAGACCTGGCGATGGACGGGATTGTGTTGACCATGTTCGACGGCCGGACCAATCTGTCCCGCGAGGTGGCTGACGAGGTACGGCGCCAGTTCGGCGAGAAGGTCTTCGAGACGATCATACCGAGGAACGTCCGCCTTTCGGAGGCACCGAGCTACGGGAAACCGATTGGCTACTACGCGGCGAACAGTGTCGGTGCCAGGGCGTTCCAATCACTCGGACAAGAGGTGGTAGGGAGATGGCTCAAGGCAAAGCGTTAGGGCGGGGCCTGGGTGCCCTGATCCCCAGCGGTGACGATGACGGCGGCAGACAAGCCGCCGGGCAGAGGAGAGATGCGCTTCCGGTGGAGAAGCTTGTTCCCAACGAACAGCAGCCCCGGAAGGAGGCCGAGCGGAGGGAGATCGCAACCCTTGCCGAGTCCATTGTGGAGCACGGGGTGCTCCAGCCGCTTGTGGTCCGCAGGATGGACGGAGATGAGGGGCGATACGAGATTGTCGCCGGTGAACGGCGATGGTGGGCGGCCAAAGAGGCCGGGCTCGACGAGGTTCCTGTGACGGTGGTCTCCCTCACCGAACACGAAGCCCTTGAGGTGGCGCTGGTGGAGAATCTCCAGCGGGAGGATCTGAACCCCATGGAGATCGCCGAGGGACTGCGGCAGCTGCAGGAGCGTTTCGGTATGAAGCAGGACGAGGTGGCCAGGCGGATCGGATGGAGCCGGCCTGTGGTGGCCAACAAACTGCGACTGCTTCAGCTTCCCGAAACGGTGCAGGCTGCCCTCCGGAGAGGTGGACTCTCCGAGGGAATTGCTCGACTTCTGCTGGGACGTGCGCCGGAGGAGCAGTCCGCACTCGCGAAGTGGGCCGAGGAGGAGGAGGCCACGGTGCGGCAGGTGGAAGATGCGCTGGCCCGTAAGGACAGAGAGGCCGTGTCGGAGTCTGGAGAGGCGAGGTCAAGAAGCAAGGCCGTCCCACCCGCCATGGAGGAAAAAGCCCAGACTGTCGGTCGGCGGCTGGGGGTGTCCCTCACTGTCGGACAAAGGGGAGGCAAGGGATCCATCCGGATCGCAGGAATGGAGCAAGAGGTCATGGACAGACTTCTGGATCTCCTGGAGGAGGAAGGCCCCAGATTATTCCCCGGGAAATAACCGGGGAATGAAGGATCGGTACGAGAGGAAGGTCCGTTGGACGGATGAAAAAACCCTGGAATGATCTCGCGATCTTCGGGCGCGTGCTAGCGCTTGCCCTGCTTGTTGGCGGGTATGTCGTCTTTGGTGTCTCAGCTGTCCGTTGGGCATGGCGGGAGGGGTACCCACTCTGGGTGATTCTTGTGGCGGCGATTGCGGTGACCTGTCTGGTGGCGGCGCATTGCGTGAAAGAACTCCGACGCATTGGTAACTACAAAAAGTGAACCTGATCACAACAAAATGTTTCACGTGAAACATTTTGTTGTTCCGGTGGGAGCCCTTCGGGCCGCCCTGGAATAACGGAGCTCTGCGAAAACGGTATGTCCCGCTGCACCGTGGCGTGGTGCGGCCACTGGGACCCGAATCTGAAGCCGGGTGGTGTGCCGCGTCCACGGTCTCTGACTTGCCGGAACGAACAGAAGAAATTGAAGGATTTTGGGCCGAGGATGGGCCTGTCGAATGCAGGATTGTATAGACCAGGGTTGGTGGACCCACGTTTGCCCAAATGGTTCTTTTAGGGATGCTGCAGGGTCGATGTGAGGGGTGCGCTCTTTTGGGCCTGTCACAAACCTGGCCTGAACGCGATGCAACGGAGAGTTGTGTGATATCCGCCAGGGAAAGACCAAACATTTGTGAGTGCGCATCAACGGACAGGCCATTGGCTTACCCGTTGGCCCCGAGCGATACGCCGAGATGTTTCACGTGAAACATCGGACCGGACCTGCGCATACGTTTTGGCGGGAAACGACAACGGTGCCCCCTGGTGCGCGGTGTTTCCACTGGCATCGACACTCTGCCTGCTTTGTAGGGAATGTTCTTTGCCTGGGGTTTCTCTCCCGGTTGAATTGGTTTTTGGGCCGTGTGTTGCTCTGGACGCTGCGTTGCAGGCGCTCCTTTTGGATTGTTGCAGGGCATACGGTAACCCGAAAGACTGCATGCTGCGTTGGCTCGCTGGGCGCTTCAGGCTCCTCCCGTCCGTACTCGGATGATGTCATGCTTCCCGGATTCCTGTAGCAGGGCGAGGCGCACAACTCAAAAGTGAGAAAGGGTGTAGGCGGCCTGTACTACAAACAGCCGGAACGTCTACGGAACCGATCATTCCAGAGCTTCCTGTGGTGTTCGATGTTCTCCTGCGTCCTCGACACCATCCCGCGCAAACAGCGACGGGATGGGAGGAGGCCGAGAATGAATGCTCCTCCTGCAATAACTGAGGAACGCCTGTCCTCAGGGGACAGCCGCGATTGACATATCGTACACAGTGTCGGGGCAAGTGGCAAGCTCACCCTGTTAGGTGGTACACAGGCGCCCAGGTGTGTCGTACTTTTCTGGGTAAGGGGAGCCCGATACAGGAAAGGGCAGTGGCGCCGTACCTGCGGAGACGTGGATGCAGAAGGCCGCCTCGGGTAGATCCGTGCCGGGGCGGAGGATTGGGCCGGGGATGCGTCGGTCCTCTGTTATCCCTTTGTGAAGGAATACCTGCTGGAGGCTTTGTGCGCCCACAGAACAGGAGCCGTCCGGTGTACGGCGGCTTGCTTCGGGAGCGGTGTTTCACGTGAAACATCAAGCTGTGGTACATTGCGGGGAGACAATCAGAGACCGCTGCGGTCGTGAAAAACGAGACGCCGCAGGAGGGTTCTGTACAACCTGTATCAGAAAGGGGCACAAGGATGCACCATATCTGGGCACCGTGGCGGATGGCGTATATCAAGGGGGAGGGGAAAAGCGCGCATGGATGTATCTTCTGCGACTTCCCGAAGGAGCATGATGACCAGCGGCGGCATATCCTCCAGCGGGGTGAACGCTGTTTTGTGATGATGAATCTCTTTCCCTACAATCCCGGGCACCTCATGGTGGTTCCCTACCGGCATATCGCCGGCTATGAGGAGCTGACCGATGAGGAAGGAGCAGAGATGCATCGTATGGCGCGGGAGTGGGTGGGGTTGCTGAGGGAGCGGATGCAGCCCCAGGGATTCAATATGGGGATCAATATGGGTAAGGTGGCCGGCGCCGGGTACGAGGAGCATATCCATCTCCATATCGTTCCACGCTGGAACGGCGACATGAATTTCATGCCCGTGCTCGGGGAGACCCGGGTGGTCCCCGAGACCATCGACGCTACCTATGCCTGGCTCTGCGAACAGTGGGAGCAGTACCGGCATGAATGAGGCGGACCTCTTCAGGGTGATCGCCGAGGAGATTGAGTGCGAGGAGACCATCAAACGCTCCCGGTTCATCGGGCACGCCCGTCGGGCCACCACCGGGGGTGAAGCGAGACAAATCGTGAAAGACATCGCACAACAGCACGGTGGCGCCAACCACAACTGCTGGGCCTACCGGGTCGGGTTTCCCTCGGTAGAGGAGTACTACTCCGACGATGGCGAACCCTCCGGATCGGCGGGGAAGCCGATTCTCGGCGCCATCCGGCGGAGGGAGCTGACGATGACCGTCGTGGTGGTGACCCGCTACTTCGGCGGCATCAAGCTGGGTGTCCGCGGTCTGATCGAGGCCTACGGCGGGACCGCACGGAAGGTTCTGGAGGCTTCGGGGAGCACCAGACAGTGCCTGGCGCGCCCCCTTTCGGTACGCACCTCCTATGCCTTCCACGAGCCGCTCCTCGCTGCACTGAAGGAACTCCAGGTCCCCCGGCAGAGTGTCTCCGCCTCCTTTGCCGAGGGGGTGACGCTGACGGTGATGGTGCCCCTCTCCAGCGAAGAGGCGGTGACGGATCTTCTGGAGGGGTTCGCCCGCAGGGGGGATGTCTCCGGATTCCACTGGCTCGACAGGGAGGCGTAGCACTCGTTCCAGCCGGGAAGGGCAACCGGCAGCGGTAATGATCAGTATAGATCAATGGCTTGATCCACTGTATGACGGCCCCTCAAGGGGGCCGCAAACCCAAAGGAGTGATGTCTGTGTTCACGACGCGGAATATGGTCCTCGCCGCCCTCTTCGCCATCATGACGGCGGTGGGGGCACGTCTGCAGATCCCCTTTCCCGGGGTGCCCATGACCCTGCAGGTACTGCTGGTCTTCCTGGCCGGGATGCTGCTGGGACCGTCGGGGGGGATGCTGGCCATGATCCTCTATGTGGTCATGGGGCTGCTGGGGCTCCCTGTCTTCGCAGGCGGAACGGGGGGACCGCAGATCCTCTTTTCGCCTACCTTCGGTTATCTGCTGGGGTTCATCCTCGCCGCCTGGGTGATCGGCTGGATTGTGGAGCGTTATGGAATCACTACGCTCAAAGGGTACATGATTGCCTGCGGCGCGGGGCTCTGCGCCATCTACCTCTGTGGGACGGCGGTGCTCTACTGGAATCTCAACGTGATTGCCGGGAAGGAGATCACCCTGCTGGGGGCGATCCAGATCGGGGTGCTTCCCTTTGTAGCGGTGGATGCCCTCAAGGGGGTCGCCGCGGCGCTGGTGGCCTCGAAGATCGGAGAGAGGTTGCGGTCCTTCCGGATACGGGAGGGCCAGTGAAGCGGGGGAACACCCTGCGAAGCACGGAGCGCCGCGGTTTCCCGCGGCGTTTTGTGTATCGAGCTATTGATTTTTTTTGACCAAATGAAAGAGGGCAGTGACGTCGGAGAGCTGCTACACTATGGAGTGCAAAGGGCATGCAAAGCACCCCATAAGGAGGGATGACCATGAAACAGCGTATCCTGGTGATCGGAGCGGGATGTGCGGGGCTCACCGCGGCTGTGGCGGCCGGGAAAGGGGGCGCCGAGGTGACGGTGATCGGGAAGGTGCCCCGTGGGTATGCTTCCTGCACCGCCTACGCCGAGGGGGTCTTCACCTTGCCCGGGAAGGGCTATACCGTGGAGGCCCACGAGGCGAAGACCCTGGAGATCGGCTGTGGGCTCAACGATCCCGAACTGGTGCGGGCGGTGGTACGGGAGAGCGAGGCGGTGCTTGAGGAGATGGCCTCCTGGGGCCTTTCTGTAGACCGCAGCGTGCCGGGCAGTGCCTCGGTCCACCACACGGCCCCCACGGATATCCTCGGCGGCTACGGGATGGTCGATGAGCTGCAGCGTATCGCCCTGTCCCTGGGGGTGCGGTTTCTGGAAAACAGGGTGGTCACCCGTCTGGTCCGGGACGACGGGCGTATTCGAGGCGTGGAGTGCGTCCACTGGGAGACGGGACGCGCCGAGGCGCTGGGTGCGTCGGCGGTCATCCTGGCCACCGGCGGGGCGGGGCGGATCTACGCCAGGAGCGACAACCCGGCGCGGATCACCGGCGACGGCTATGCCCTGGCGCTTGAGGCCGGCGCCACCCTTCGGGATATGGAGTTTGTCCAGTTCTACCCCATGGGTATGGACGAACCGGGCTTCGGCACCTGGCTGCTGGACCTCTCGCTGATCGACATGGTGCCGCTGGTGAACCGTGAAGGAAGACGCTTTCTCAACGAGGCCATCGCTTCCTGGGGGCTTGCGAGCGGCGATGAGGCCAACTATGTGGCCCGGGCGGCCAGCTCGCAGACCATCGAACAGCTGATCCGCGGCGGCGACGAGGCCCTGCTGCACCTGGAGGAGCTCCCGCCGGAGGCATGGGAGAGCCCCCGCATGGCCACGGTGCGCCCCCTCTACCCGGCGGGGGTGGCTCCCTGGGAGTACGGCCCGGTGCACGTCCGGCCGCTGGAGCACTACATGCCCGGAGGGGTTGTGGTGGACAGCCGGGGAGCCACGGAGATCCCCGGGCTCTTCGCCTGCGGCGAGGTGACCGGTGGGTTCGACGGCGCCGGGCGGGTCGGCGGAAACGCTCTGACAAGCAGCGTGACCCTGGGGCTCTTCGCCGGGAAGGCCTCCCTGGATGCCGCCTTCCCCCCTCCGGAGGGACTGGATCCGGAGGAAACCAGAGGGATGCTGCGGCAGTGGGAAGGGGGAACGGTCGCCCCGGAGGAGCTCAGGGGGCAGGTGCAGCAGCTCTGCACGGAGCACCTCGGGCCGGTGCGGAATCGAAGAGGGCTTGAAGATGCGCTGGCGCGTCTGGATGATCTCAGGGAGAAGATCGCCCTGCTTGGGCCCAGAGAGCCCACCCGTCTGCTGGAAACCCTGGAGATGCGGGGCATGATCACCACCGCCCGCTGCGTGGCCGCGGCGGCGCAGGCCCGGGAGGAGAGCCGGGGCTGTCACTACAGGGAGGACAGGCCGGAACAGAGCGAGGCCTGGCGTCGGATCGTTACCCTGCGGGGCGGCGAGGGCGCGGAATGGACTGTGGGATTCCGACCGGTGGAACCCTGGAAGGCTATGGAGTAACGGGATGTCCGGCGGTACGGCAGGGGAAGGCAGGGAGATGGGTTCGTCCCGGCGGGGAACCGCCGGGACGAACCTCGTGCCGTCCCTCTGGTTCCGTCGGGAGAGAGGCGATAGGAGGTCTACGAACAAGGTGGAGCAGGCTGTACGCTACCGGAGGTGGTTTTCCGCCGCCTTTCTCGCTGGATTTCTAGTCAAGTACAATTTCCTGTCGGTTGTGGTCTTCCACGTGCCCTACATGCCGGGGCTCGTGCTGAAGAACGTGATTCTTGCGATATTAATAAGCTATATACTCATTCATTCCAGTGGGAGCAGAAAAGGCCAGCTGGGCCTTCTCCTCTTTCTGGTTTTCTTTACAGCCTTCTTTTTCATGAATATCTGGTACAACCGCTACTTCGGCAACTACCTCAGCCTCAGCGATGTCCTGATGGGCGAGGGATATATCGAACCGCGCTTCCTCTTCACCCAGATCCTTCGGGTCTACGATCCGCTCTTTGCGGCGGATCTGCTGGTATTGTGGTTCTGCAGGAAGCGTCTCAAACAGCATGCCGGCCCGTCCCGGCCCGTCCTCTCCCGCACCTGCCGGGTGGCGGGAGGGATCCTTCTGGCGGCCCTGCTTTGTGTCCAGATCACCCTGACCAACAGGGCCCTTGGGGACGAACCGTCCATGGAGCTCTTCACACGAAGCACCTCCGGCTTTGTCAACACCTACGGTTTCCTCCCCCTCTACGTCTATGAGTATCTCTCCTTTTACCGTGAGACCGACGATGCTTCCTCTGTGGGGCCGCCCCCGACACCCACCGACCTGACTGGGGACGTGCCCCTTGAGGCCCGGCCCAACATTGTGGTGGTCCAGCTGGAGTCCTTCGACCTGCAGATGATCGGCAGGCGGCACAATGGGCGGGAGGTCACCCCCTTTCTCAACGACCTGATCAGGGAGGGGCTCTTTTTCGAGAACTTCTACGCCCAGCATGTCAACGGCAGCTTCGACGCCGAGTTCTCCTTTCTGACCTCCACCTACCCCATCAACAAGAACTACGGCTTTACGGTGAACGATCTGAGCAGCTTCACCTCGCTGGTCAAGCTGCTCAAGGAAAAGGGCTACGCCACCGCCGCCTTCCACGCCAACGACAAACACTTCTTCAACCGGGACAGGGCCTACGGGGAGCTGGGCTTCGACCGTTTTTTCAGCAAGGAGGATTTCTCCGCCGAGGAGTGCCGGATGCACACGGAGGCCGTCACCTTCGGGATCAACGACTACGATTTCTTCCGGCAGTCCTGTGCCGCTATCGAAGACCTCCCGGAGCCCTTCTTCGCCTTCCTGATCACCGCTACCAGCCACACACCCTTCGATTTCTACCCTCCAGCCGAACGCGTGGAGGCCTTTGAAGACATCAAAAGCGGCATCGTGCGGGACTACTTCAACTCCATCGCCTTTGTGGACAAGGCACTGGCCCTGCTGTTCGACAGGCTGGAGGAGCTGGACAGCCGCCGGGAGACCCTGGCGATCCTCTACGCCGACCACGTGTCGGGGATCGACAAGCCGGAGTACCGGTCCAACAAGGTCTACCGGCTGGAGCGGCAGGTCAAGCCGCCGGAGAGCGTACCCCTGCTCCTGCTCCACCCGGACCTCGAGCCGGCGGTGGTGGACAGGGCCGCCACCAACGCCGATCTGGGCCCCACCATCCTGGATCTTCTGGGGGAGCGGGAGAAGCCCGAGGGGTTTCTGGGAGACTCCCTGCTGGCAGACGCCGACGAACCGGAGCTGTTCATGCACGAGAATCCCCTGGTGCTCTACAGGGGTCAGCTGTACATCGAGGTGCTCGGAAGGCTGGAGAAGATCGGCTATCTGAAGGACACAGGGAGCCGGGATATCGGTCTGCCGGATCCGGAGCAGATCATACAGACCATACGGTACAACCGGCAGCTGATCCTCCAGCGCAGGAAGGATCACGAAGAGGTGGACCTCTGACAGTCCGCCTCTGCCGGACGGGAAGAACATGGAAGGAGATGGGGCAATGACGCTGGTCCGCTATCTGAACGGAGCCGTAACAACCATGGACGACGCCAAACCGGAAGCCGAGGCCTTCGCCGTACGGGACGGCCTGATCGAGGTGGTGGGGAGCACCGGGGAGGTCCGCGCCGCCACCATCGATTCCACCGCTGCGGAGATCAACCTGGAGGGACGGCGGGTGATCCCCGGCATTGTGGACAGCCACCTCCATCTGCTGGCCTACGCCCTGGGCAAGCGCGCCGTGGATCTCTCGGACTGCGCCTCCATCGGCGAGGCGGTGGGGCGGCTGGAGGAGCGTGCGGTCCAGCTGGAGGATGGCGAGTGGGTGCGGGGGATCAACTTCGACCACTCCCGCTTCGCCGAGCATCGCCTCCCCCGGCGGGAGGATCTGGACCACATCGGCAACCCCGTCTTCCTCACCCGGGTCTGCCGCCACGCCCACGTGGTGAACAGCGCCGCCATGGAGCGGGCCGGCATCGAGGCGGGCCGGACGCTGCCGGAGGGAATCCAGCTGGACGATGGGGGGGAACCCACCGGGGTGATCCTGGAGACCGGGGTGGAGCTGGTGGAGTCCGCCATGCCCTCCTACCGCGACCGGCCGGAGGAAGCCAAGGACGCCCTGCTGGAGGCCATGGCGGAGTACACCTCCTGGGGGGTGACCTCGCTGAGCACCACCGCGGCGGAACACCTGGGGATCCACGAGGACATCGGCCTCTATCAGCTCCTGGAACGAGAGGGCAGGCTGCCCCTGCGGGTGACGGTGCACGGCAACGACTTCCTGCCTCTGGGAGTCCGGTCGCCCTTCGGCGGCGGGAGGGTCCGCTGGGGCGGGATGAAGCTCTTTGTGGACGGGGGGTTCTGCGCCCGTACAGCGGCCATGTCCCGGCCCTACACCTGCGACGACGACAACTGGGGCGCACTGAGCCGACCCCCCGGGGAGCTCCGCGGGACCATCCTGAAGGCCCATCGACAGGGGGTGCAGGTGGCCATGCATGTCATCGGCGATGCGGCGCTGGAGACGGTGCTGGGGATCCTGGAGGAGGCCTACAGGTATGATCCCCGGGGTCCGCGGCATCGGATCCTCCACTGCTACATCGCCTGGCCGGAACAGCGGAGGCGGCTGGCGGCGCTGCCGGTGAGCGTGGACGTGCAGCCCATCTTCGCCGCCGACGAGATGGACATCGCCGACGGCACACTGGAGCCCGCCCTTCTGGAGCACGCCTACGCCTGGCGCTCGCTCCGGGAAGCGGGGGTCCACCTCTCGGGCAGCTCCGACAACCCGGCGGCGCTGCCCAATCCCTGGCTGGGGATCGACGCCGCCGTCAACCGGGAGCGTATCGTTGCCCGGGGGCCCGAAGGCGGCTGGCATCCCGGCGAGAAGCTCGATATCGACGAAACCATGGAGCTCTTTACCCGCAACGGTGCCTGGGCGCTTGGGCAGGAGGAGATGCTGGGCGCCATCACACCGGGGAAGTGGGCCGATTTCGCCGTCCTCCAGGACGATCCCTGGAAGGTGGACACCAGGGCGCTGAAGGACATACGGGTCTGGCGGACCTACTGCGGCGGTCGCTGTGTCTTCGCCAGGGAGTAGGTGTCGCGAGCACAGAGTATTTACGTCATAGCATTCATTATATTAGATTCCGGGCCATCCTCCGTCTTGCAGAGGCCGGGCTTTTTGTGATACTATCCACCCGGCTGTCATGTAGAGGTGTAGCCGTTACAGAATTTTGAGGAGGGATCCCTATGGCAAAAGCAGTAGTCGACAAGGATACGTGTATCGGTTGCGAAGCGTGTGTCGGTGTCTGCCCTGTTGACGCAATCTCCATGGTGGACGGCAAGGCTGAGGTCGACGCCGATACCTGTGTGGAGTGCGGCGCCTGCGTCGCCGCCTGCCCGGTGAGCGCCATCTCCCAGTAGTCGGCAAGCGCACCGTCAGGTTCTTCAGAATCTCAGGTGTCTTGGGAGGGTATCCGCTGCTTTTGCAGCGGATACCCTCTCTGTTTGTGTGAACGGATTCCCGGTGCTCGCGTGATAAGCGTCGGGACCGCAGATACCGCCCGGGATATCCCGTAACAGGCCAACGGTAGGGAGCGGCGCTCTCCTGTGATACACTTTCCGTATCGCAAATTTTGCAGCCCACCACGACTTTCGGGGGATAGAGCAGGAGAGGAAGCCCAAGGATGCGCAAGGGTGTTCGTATTGCAGTATTGCTGATCGTCGCCGCATCGCTCGCCGCCTTTTTCCTACTGCCGCGGAACCGGGATACCCTCACCGTGGCGATCCTGGTAGAGCACGATGAGGCGTCCTTCAACGGGCGCAAGATGCGGCAATCGCTTCTTTTCGCGATGGATCACTTCAACAGCCGTGCTGACGGTGCCCCGGTACGGTACCGACCGCTGGTGGTGCGCGGGCGATCCGCCCGGGAGGGTGTGGAGCATGCTGTCGACGCCGGTGCCGATGTCGTCATGGCGGGCTTCACCTCCGGAGAGACCGAGGCGGTCATGCGCGCCGCGTACGGTAAGGATATCCCCTGTATCAGCCCCAGCGGCAGTTCGCCCCGGCTTGCCCAGGGCGGGGACTTCCTTTTCAGGTGTTACCACGACAGTGCGAAGCAGAGCGAACTGCTTGTCCGGGGGATCCGGAAGGAAGATCGGCCGCCCTACCTCATCGTGGCAGAGCGGGGCAACCGGTCCTACGTGGAGGAGGTTGCGGAACGCTTCGTCCAGTCTGTCGGCGAGGCGCCGCGGATGGTGTGCAGCCTGCGCGGATACGCCATCGATCGGTGGACCCTCGCTCAGATGGAGTCCCTTCCTCTCCGGGCGGCGGGGGCATTCCTCGTGCTCTCTCCCTACGCCTGTGCCGCCGCGGCGCAACAGCTCCGGGAGCGTTTCCCCGATATCACCCTCTGGTGCAGCCACTGGTCGGTCTCCCGGCGGTCGGCGCTCCTGGCCGGATCCTCCGGAACGGGGATGGAGGCCGTGGTCCCCGGGTATCTGGGGTATCGCGACAGAGGGCATCCCTTTGTACGCTTTATGGAAGAACGGTACGGGAGCCTCCCCGACCCCTTTTTCGGCGTGAAGGCCTATGACGCCATGGCCATGCTGGACGCCGCGGTCCGCAGGGTGGACGGCGACGCCCGGAAGCTGCTCCGGGGGTTGCGTTCCCTGAATGAGGTGGAATGCCTCAACGGACGCTTTCCGGTGGATGCAAACGGTGATATAAGGCGTCCCTTCTCGCGGGTTCGTCTGGAAGGGGGAAGATGGAATCATGTGGAAGAGGTGTCCGCACCGTGAGGCTCCGGCGGATCCTGCCCACCATCCTCTTCCTCTTCGGCGGTCTGGCGGCGGTGCTGCTGATCGTGGGCGTGGCGATGAACCTCACGGACCGCATTGCGACCTTCAGGCAGAGCGGCGACGACATGATCCGGCACGCCGCCTCCATGCTCTCCCTCCACCTTGAAGAGGTGGAAAAGGACGCCACCCTGGCCTTCCTGCAGAGCGACACCCCCCTGAACCACAGGCGCGGCGGCCACGACGAGATCCGCATCCTCGCGCTCCTCGAGGGGGGACGGGTGGTGCGGACCCTCGCCGGAGGGCTGCCCCTGGGCATCCGACTTCCCCATTCCCACATTGCCGTCGGGCAGTGGTCCCTCTCGGACCGGTTCAATCCAAAGGGGGAACCGCTGCTGGAGCGGTCCTTCCCCGTGGGCGAAGACCGCCTCCTCCATGTCGGTGTCCGTCCGGCCTTCAAGTACCTCCTGCCGGAGGTGGAGGGGTACGGGATCAGTCTGCTCGTGATCGACGAAGACGGCGACATCCTCTGGCCGGGGCCGGAACAGGAGAACGTCCCGGGATTCCTCGAACCGAGCCTCCTGCGCGGCAAGCTGGAGCGGAGCGTCATGCAGGGCAGTGGCTGGCGCTACGCGCGCCTTGCCACAGGCCGGCGTCTCTGGGTGCGCCCTGCGCCGACCAGGGTGGAAAACCTGCGGATCGTGGCCGTGTTGCCGCTGCAGGCGGTGCTCCTCTCGCTGGTGAAGCCTGTCGTGCCCCTGGTGGTCCTGCTGCTGCTGTTACTGCTGCTGCTTTGGACCTTCCTGCTGCTCTTCCGGCGCCGGATTCTCCCCGAACTGGATGGGGTGACCTCGCTGGCGGCTGTGCTGCCCTCCCGGCTGCAGGGTGTCGGCGATCCCGAGAGCATGGTGGAGGTGGTAAGGCGGTTCTCCCAGCGGTTTCGGGAGCAGCGGGGCAGGAGCTCCGTGGCGGAGGTCTCCTCCATGCTCGACGGTCTCACCGCGGCGCTGGACGCGCTGCAGCAGCAGCAGGAGGAGATCGTCTCCTACAACGAGGAGCTCAAGGGGATGAACGACGCCCTGGAGGGCACCAACAACACCCTCCGGATGCGGGAGCATGTCTGGGGCAAGACCCTGGAGGTGACCCGGGAGCTGCGGGGCGGTGCGGGACTGGGCGAGCGCGTCAACCGGGTCGCCGAGGCGGTGCGGGAGGTCTCCGGCGCCTTCGGGGTGACCATCGATCTCCTCCGGGACGAACAGCTGATCCCCCTGGGATGGAGCGGCTACCGGGTGTATGTCCTGCCCGCTCCGGCGACACTCTACAATTCGCTGGCCGGCAAGGCCGTCCGGCAGCGCCGGGTGATCTGGGCGGAGGATGTGGAGCAGGAGGAATCCTACATGAACGAATGCCGGGAGGTGAAAAGCGAACTGGTGATCCCCCTCGTGGAGGAGGACCTGCCCATCGGCAGCATGGAGATCGATTTCGACGAGCCGAGGGCTAGGGACGAGGAGCTCATCGAGACGCTGGATCCCGTGGCGGCCAACCTCACCGGCACACTCTACGCCGTGCGGGCCCAGGAGGAGATCAGGGCCTCCTACACCTATCTGGCCGGGCGGCTGCAGCACCTCACCTCCATCTACCACGACGAGACGGCGGAGCACATCGACCGTGTGGGTGCCTACAGCAGGCTGCTGGCCCGGGCTCTGGGGCGGGAGGGCCGCGAGGTGGAGGACATGGGGGTCTTCGCCAAGCTCCACGATATCGGCAAGCTCAAGGTGCCCCGGGAGATCCTCTCCAAGCCGGGACCGCTCACCGAGGAGGAGTTCGCCGTCATCAAGATGCACCCCCAGTGGGGCGCCAAGGTGCTGGGGGAGGCCAGCTGGCTGGCCATGGCCCGTCGGATCTGCCTCTACCACCACGAGAAGTGGGACGGCAGCGGCTACCCCTACGGTCTGGCCGGCGAGGACATCCCCTGGGAGGGCCAGGTGGTGACCCTGGCCGATATCTACGACGCCCTCCGGGGAGCCCGGGCCTACAAACCGGCCTTCTCCCACGAGAAGACGACGAAGATCATCACGGAAGGCGACGGCAGGGTGGAGCCCCATCATTTCAACCCTGTTCTGCTGGAGTATTTCCGGGAGCATCACGAACTCTTCGCCGCGGTCTACGAAAAGATCCAGGGCTAGCCGGCGCCGGATGCGGCGATGCGGTGGGGGCATCGGTGCAAAAGAGTGGTAGGATAGAGGGTGCTATTGCAATCCCCCCATTGGGGCAATCTATTCGGAGGTGATTCCAAGGTGATGAAGCGGAGTATAGCGGTTGTGTTGGCCCTTGCCCTGACCATGTTTGGGGCGGGCGCGGGCTGGGCGGCGGTGCACCAGATCAAGCTGGCCCATGTGGTGAACGAGCAGGATGCCTTCCATCTCTGCGCGGAGAAGTTCAAGGAGCTGGTGGAGGGAAAGACCGACGGGGAGATCGAGGTGACCCTCTATCCCAACGCCAAGCTCGGCGACGAGCGTACCCTGCTGGAACGGATGAAGATGGGCATCGTCGACGCCGGCGTGATCACCACCGGCCCGATCATCAACTTTGTCCCCGAGTTCGGCGTCATCGACCTGCCCTTCCTCTTCAGGGGGCCCGAGCACGCCTACAGGGTGCTGGACGGGCCCATCGGCGACGAGCTGCTGGCCAAGCTGGAGCCCCAGGGCTGGAAGGGACTGGCCTGGGCGGAACGGGGATTCCGGAACCTCACCAACAGCAAGCGTCCCGTGGCCACCCCGGAGGATATCGAGGGGCTGAAGATCCGCCTGATGCAGAACCCGGTCTATGTGGACTCCTTCAAGGCCCTCGGCGCCAACGCGGTGCCCATGGCCTGGACGGAGGTGCTCACCGCGCTGCAGCAGGGGACGGTGGACGGCCAGGAGAACCCCCTGAACGTCATCGTGGCCTTCAAGCTCTACGAGACCCAGGACTACCTGACGCTCTCCCGCCACGCCTATGCGCCGGCGCTGATCATGATGAGCGGCAAGACCTGGGAGAAGCTCACGCCTGCGCAGCAGGAGATCATGGAGACCTCCGCCCAGGAGGCCGCCGAGTACGAGCGGAACTGGGACAACGAGAAGGCGGCGGAGTGGCTGGCCTTCCTCCAGGAGAAGGGGATGGAGGTCACCGAGCCCGACCGGGAGGCTTTCATGGAGGCGGTGCAGCCGGTCTACGACAAGTATGCGCCCAAGTACGGCGAGGATCTCGTGCAGCGCATCCTCGATACCAAATAGTCTGCAATGTGTGACCGGCAGTCTATGCCAGGGGGCGGAGGCCGTCCCCTGGTTTCTCGTATCGCGGACAGAATCAACGGAATCAGCGAGGCGGTGCTCTTCGGCCTGATCGCCACCATGATCGTGGTGACCACCCTTCAGGTGATCTGCCGCTTCTGCTTTGAGGCGCTCTCCTGGTCCGAGGAGCTGACACGTTTTCTTCTGGTCTTCGCTTCCCTGCTGGGGGCGGCCATCGCCTTCCGTCGGGGAAGCCACATGGCGGTGACCTTTGTGGCCCGGCGTCTTCCGGAGGGGTTGCAGAAGATCCTGGGCGTGGCGGTCCATCTGCTGGGGGTGCTCTTTTTCGCCGTGGTGGTCTGGTACGGCGCCCGGATGATGGCGACCGAGGCGGGCCAGGCCACCCCGGCCATGGGGCTCTCCATGTCCTGGCTCTACGCCTTCTACCCGCTGGTGGGCGGCATCATCCTGCTCCATCTGGCGGCGGGTATCCTGGAAACAGTGAGGGGGCGGTAGCCGTGGGCTGGATCCTCGCCGGCGCCTTTCTGGTGCTGCTGCTGATCGGCGTGCCCATCGGGCTGGCCATCGGCCTGTCGTCGCTGCTGGTCTTCCTGCTGAGCGGCATTCCCCTGGAGATGGTGCCCCAGACGCTCTTCGAAGGGAACAACTCCTTCGCCCTGGTGGCGGTGCCCTTCTTCATCCTCGCCGGGGATATCCTGGCCCAGGGGGGCATCTCCGAGCGGATCGTGGCCTTCGCCGAGGCCACGCTGGGACGGATCCGGGGCGGGCTCTCCATCGTGGCCACCCTGGCCTCCATGTTCATCGCCGCCATCTCCGGTTCCGGCGCCGCCACCACGGCGGCGGTGGGGTCGGCGCTCCTGCCGGACCTCAAGCGCAAGGGCTACGACCTGGACTTCTCCTCGGCGCTGATCGCCTCGTCGGGCACCATCGGCGTGGTCATCCCGCCCAGCGTGCCCATGGTGCTCTACGCCGTCATCGCCGGGGAATCGGTGGCCAAGCTCTTTCTGGCCGGGTTCCTCCCCGGGGCCCTCATGGGGACGGGGCTGGTGCTCTTCGCCCTCTGGATCGCCGGGAAGCGCAATTACCCCGCCAGCGACCCCGTATCGGGGCGGGAGAAGGGGAGGCGTTTCGTCTCCTCGCTCTGGGGCCTGATGACGCCGGTGATCATCCTGGGCGGGATCTTTTCCGGTGTCTTCACGCCCTCCGAGGCGGCGGCGGTGGCCGTGGACTACACCCTCTTCGTGGCGCTCTTTGTCTACCGGACCATCGATTTCCGGAAACTCTACCGTATCGTGGTCGGCGCCGGGGTGACGTCTTCATTGGTGATGTTCATCATCGCTACGGCCAAGCTCTTCGGCTGGTGCCTGGCCTTCTACCAGATCCCCGACGCGGTGGCGGGTGCCCTGCTGGGGATGGCGGGCAACCAGGAGCTGCTGATCCTCCTGGTGGTGGATGTGATCATCCTCCTGGCCGGGATGGTGATGGAGACGGCGTCGGCGCTGATCATCCTGACGCCCATCTTCCTGCCGGCCATGCAGCAGATCGGCCTGGACCCCATCCATTTCGGCATCATGCTGACCATCGGCCTGGCCATCGGGATGGCCACACCGCCGGTGGCGATCAACATCTACGTGGCCAGCGCCATCACGGGATTGTCGCTGGAGGAGATCAGCAGGGCCATTGTGCCCATGGTGCTCATTCTCATTGTGGTGCTCCTGGTGGTAACCTATGTCCCGGCGATCACCATGGTGTTGCCCAATCTCTTTTTCGCCGCACCCTAGGGGGCGCGGACAGCTGGAGGTGACAGTATGCGAAGCGACAGAGCAAAGAAGGGAGCAGCCCGGGCGCCGCACCGCTCGCTGCTCAAGGCGGCAGGATACGCAAACTGGGAGGTGGACCGACCCTGGGTTGGGGTGGTCAACGCCTTCAACGGGATCATCCCGGGACACACCCACCTGAAACGGCTGGTGGAGGGGGTCACGGCGGGGATCTACGCCGGCGGCGGTACGGCCATGGAGTTTCCCGTCATCGGGGTCTGCGACGGCATCGCCATGAACCACAAGGGGATGAAGTATTCCCTGCCCAGCCGGGAGCTCATCATGGACTCCATCGAGGTGATGGCCGAAGGCCACGCCCTGGACGCCCTGGTGATGGTGACCAACTGCGACAAGATCATCCCCGGCATGGCCATGGCGGCGGCGCGGCTCGACATCCCCACCATCGTGCTGAGCGGCGGCCCCATGCTGGCCGGTGTGCACCAGGGCAGGGATGTGGATCTCTCCAATGTCTTCGAGGCGGTGGGACGGCACGCCTCCGGCGGTATGAGCGCCGAAGAGGTGGCCGACCTTGAGGAGATCGCCTGCCCCACCTGCGGTTCCTGCGCGGGGATGTTCACCGCCAATACCATGAACTGCATGATGGAAGCCCTGGGACTGGCCCTGCCCGGCAACGGCACCATCCCCGCCGTCTACTCCGCCAGGGAGCGCCTGGCCAAGGAGGCGGGGCTGGCGGTGATGACGCTCTACGAGCAGGGCATCAAGCCCCGGGACATCCTCACCTCCGCGGCCTTCCGCAACGCTGTGGCGGTGGACATGGCCCTGGGCGGTTCGACGAACACGGCCCTCCACCTGGTGGCCATCGCCAGGAGCGCCGGTGTGGAACTCACGCTGGACACCTTCGACGAGGTGGGCCGGGTCGTGCCGCACCTCTGCAACATGAGTCCCGGCGGCAGCCACCACATCCAGGATCTCTTCGCCGCCGGCGGGGTGCAGGCGGTGATGTCCCGGCTTCTGGAAGGCGGGAGGATCGACGGTTCGGTGAAGACGGTGACCACCCGGACCATGGGCGAAAACCTCAGAGGGGTCGCCGTGGCCGACGAATCGGTGATCCGTCCGCTGGAGAATCCCTACCACGACCAGGGCGGCATCGCTGTCCTCAAGGGTAACCTCGCCCCCGACGGCTGCGTGGTCAAGCAGTCCGCCGTGGCCGATGAGATGCTGCGGCACGAGGGCCCGGCGCGGGTCTTCGACTGCGAGGAGGACGCCACCGAGGCCATCCTCGGCGGGGCCATCAACGCAGGCGATGTGGTGGTGATCCGCTACGAAGGGCCCAAGGGCGGCCCGGGCATGCGGGAGATGCTCACCCCCACCTCCTCTCTGGCCGGCATGGGTCTGGACCGCTCGGTGGCATTGATCACCGACGGGCGGTTCTCCGGCGCCACCAGGGGATCGGCCACGGGACACGTCTCCCCCGAGGCGGCCTCCGGCGGGGAGATCGCCCTGGTGGAGGAGGGTGACCTCATCTCCATCGACATCCCGAACCGCCGCCTGGAGCTCAGGGTGCCCGAGGATGTCCGCACGCGACGGCGCGAGGCCTGGAAGCCCCGGGAACAGGAGATCGACAGCAGTTTCCTCAACCGCTACCGTGCCTTCGTGAGCTCCGGTGCGCTGGGCGCCGTGATGGAGGAGCGGTAAAGCCTCTACGGATATCCCGGCGAACGGAACAGGAAGAGCTGCGCAGAGGGAGACACCCGGACCGCTGGTTTGGGTGTCTCCCTTATGTCTTCAGGTCACGCTTTACGGTACAATACAGGTGCATCACGCTGCTCATGACGATTCTCCGAAGGGGGACCGGGGATGGTAACGAGAACGGACAGTAGAAAACGTGTCTACAGAGGGATCGAGGGCAGGCCGCCCTGCCTCGCGGTGCTGATGCTCTGCCTGTTCGTGCTGACGACGACGCTCGCCGGGGCGGCCCGGGCGGAGGACGGGGCCCGGGTGGCCTGCATGACCTTCAAGGTGAACGGGGTGGAAGCGTTTCTCGGCGACTCCGTGGCGGAGGTGCTCCAGGCCTCGCTGATCAAGCGGTCGTCGGTGGAGATCGTGGAGCGTTCCCAGTTCGCTCAGTACGCCAAGGAGCTGGAGCTCCAGACCTCGGCCATGACCGACGAGGCCACGGTGACCGAGCTGGGGAAGGTCTCCGGGGCGTCCTACCTGATTCTGGGTTCCATCAACTCCTTCGGGTCGCTGCTGCTGCTGAACGCCAAACTGGTGCGCGTGGAGGACAGCGTGATCGTGGACTCCTTCGAGGTCGACACCAACCAGGGTGTGGAGGGGCTGCTGGCGGCCACCAGGGAGGTGGCCCGGGCGATCTGCAGCAGTCTGGAGGACCACGGCATCGCCGCCTGCACCGGCAGGGCCGTGCCCACACCGACGGAGGCGCCGGTTCCGACACCCACCGAGGCACCGGTCCCGACGCCCACGCCGCTGCCGCGGCCGACGGCCCGCCCCACACCGACGCCGCGACCGCGCCCTACGGCGACGCCTGCTCCTTCCTACACCACCGCACAGGTCCAGGCCATGGTGGAGACAGGCAGGAAGCTCTACCGGCAGAAGGACTATGCCGAGGCCTACCAGTACTTCAAGAAGGCCTCCTCGCTGGGCAGCGCCGACGGTACGGCCTGGCTGGCCACCTGCTACTACCGCGGCCACGGTACGGCCAGGCACTTCGACCGGGCCATCAATCTCCTCCGGCAGGCCGAAGGAGGCGGCAGCGACTGGGCCAAGTCGCTGCTCTTCGAGATCGATCCGGAGAAGTTCAGCCAGTACCGCTCCTTCTATGCGAAGTTCCACGAGCTGGCCCCTGGGCAGTCGCCCCAGCAGAAGCGGGAGATCGCCGCGCTGATGACGGCCGCCAGGAACGGCTACCCCGAGAAACAGTATCTCCTGGCCGAGCGCTACTACAACGGCAACGGCCTGCAGAAGGACTATCAGAAGGCCCTCCACTGGTACCAGCAGGCAGCGGGCAAGGGGTTCGGCCGGGCCATGTTCCGACTGGGCTACATGTACGAGTCGGGCCGCGGCGTGGCCGAGAACCTCGGCAAGGCCGCCTTCTGGTACCGCAAGGCCGCCGGCAAGGGCGTGCCCTGGGCGATGAAAAACCTCGGCGCCCTCTACGAGACGGGCCGCGGTGTCCCCAGGGACTACAACAAGGCGCTGATGTGGTACAAACGGGCCAGGGACCACAACTGCCCCGGCGCGGCCGAGAAGGTGCGGGCTCTCCAGGAGAAGATGTGAACAGGAAGAGCCTCTTCTGTTCCGGAAAGCGGGGTGTCCCCTTTCTCTGAGGAGAAGAGCCGCCCCGACAAAGGAATCGGTGGAATGTGCTAAAATAAGAGCATTACACACCTATAGAAAGGACGTGGTGCACCATGCGGATGCGTAGGTACTCACTGGTGGGATGTCTCCTGACGGTGGCGTTCCTGGTTGTGGCGGCTGGCGGTGCGACGGCTTCGGCTGAGGTCGTCAAGATGTCCTACAACGGACCGGCGGATGTGGAGAACAACGCGGTCCACTACTTTGCGACGAACTTCAAGAAACTCGTCGAGGAGGGCACCGGGGGCGCGGTGGAGATCGAGCTCTACCCGGACAGCCAGCTGGGCAACGAGGAGGAGCGCATGGAGCTCCTCATGGACACGGGGATGAACCAGCCCATCGTCAACATCGCTTCCTACGCGGGGATCGCCCCGGTCTTCCCCGAGATGTACGCCTCCAACATCCCCTTCCTCTTCGACTCCTTCGAGGCCGCCCACATCTACTTCGACCAGAGCCGTTTCTGGGACAGGGCCCGGAAGGTCTTCCGGGAGCGCACCGGCGCCGTGCTGCTGGCGGCGGTGGAGGAGGGCGGGTTCCTGGCCTTCACCAACTCCAAGCGTCCCATCCACGAGCCGGCGGATTTCAAGGGCCTCAAGTTCCGGGCTATGGCCGACGACCAGGTGGCGCTCTACGAGGCCTTCGGCGCCAGCGGGACGCCCATCCCCTGGACGGAGCTCTACATGGCGCTGAAGACCGGCGTGGTGGACGGACAGATGAATCCCGCCATGTACATCCGGATCGGGTCGCTCTACGAGGTGCAGACCTACCTGACGCTGGCCAATATCCAGTACTCCGACCAGTTCCTGGTGATGAACGGCAAGCTCTTCGATTCCCTCAGCGAAAAACAGCGGCAGGTGGTCCGCGATGCGGCGCTGGAGGCCAACAACATGAACCGGGCCTTCGTGGAGAAGAAGGACTCCAAGGACATCGAGTTCCTCGTCGATCAGGGCATGGAGGCCTACACCCCCACCGATGAGCAGATGGCCAGGTTCCGCGACATCGGCCAGCCCGCCTATCTGGAGTGGCTGCAGGGCAGGATCGACGAGAGCTGGATCGATCTCTCCCTGGAGTGCGCCGCAGGTGCCAACAAAAAGGCGGCGGAGCAGTAGGTTTCGTGGTGTCTGAACGGAAGACCGGGCCGGCCGCCCGGTGGGCGAAGCGCCTGGAACGCCTCAGCGCATGGAGCGCTGGGGCGCTCCTCACCTTGAATATCGGCACCATCCTGCTGGGGATCTTCTGCCGCTACGTGCTCCACAGCTCCTTCATCTGGACCGAGGAGCTGGCCCGCTTCTCGCTGCTATGGCTGGTGCTCCTGGCGGCCTACGGGGCGCTGTTCCACAACGAGCACATGGTGGTGGACTTCGTGGTGCCCCGGCTTCCCGACCGGCTCCAGAGGCTGGCGGCCGGATTCCGGCTGCTGGTGACGGTGGTGGTGCTGTCGCTGATGATCTATATGGGGTTCCGGAACGCTCTGGGCATGTGGAGCATGCGGACCATGGCCATGCACATCCCCAAAACGGTGCCGCTGCTGGCCGTGCCGGCGGGACTGTCGCTCCTGCTGGCGGGGGTGCTCCTCCTGGAGCGGCGGAAACGGGAGGAGGGGCGTGACCGATGACCTTCCTGATGATCGGCGCCTTCCTCATCCTGATGGTCATCGGCCTGCCGCTCTACCTCTCGCTGCTCTCGGCGGCGCTGGTGGGGATCATCTCCCTGGGCAACCTCTCGCTGCTCAAGGTGATGGCCCAGCAGTTCTACGGCGGTATGGACGTCTTCTCCCTCATGGCCATCCCCTTCTTCATCCTGGCCGGGATCCTGATGAACCGCTCCGGGCTCACCGACCGGCTCCTGGACTTCAGCAGACTGCTGGTAGGCTCCGTGCGGGGCGGTCTGGGCTATGTCAACGTGCTGGGCGGGATCATCCTCGCCGGGGTCAACGGCTCGGCCGCGGCGGATGCCTCGGCGCTGGGGGCCATCCTCATCCCGGCCATGAAGAAGGACGGCTTCACCCCCGCCTACGCGGCGGGGCTCACGGCGGGGAGCTCCCTCATCGGGCCGATCATCCCGCCGAGTATCTTCATGATCATCTACGCCACCATGACCAACACCTCCATCGGCGGGCTCTTCGCTGCGGGGATGCTGCCCGGCTTTGTTTTGGGAGGCGCCTTCATGGTGATGAACTTCTTCTACTCCCGGCGGTACAGCATGCCCCGGAGCCACGCCGAGAGCGTGCGGGGCCAGACCGGTGCGGTGCTGCTGCGCTCGCTGGTGGCGCTGGTGGCCCCGGTGATCATCATCGGGGGAATCATGACCGGTGTGGTGACCCCCACCGAGTCCGGCGCGCTGGGCGCCTTCTACTGTCTGGTAGCCGGCGTGGTCTATACCAAACAGCTCGACTGGAGTGAGCTCGGTGCCGCCCTCTACGAGACGGTGCGGCTCACCAGCTCCATCTTTCTCATCATCGGGGCGGCCACGGTGATCGGCTGGCTCCTCAAGTGGGAGCAGGTGCCGCAGCGATTCGCGGCCTTTATCATCGAGACGGGGATCATCGAGAACCCCTGGCTGCTGCTGATTGTCCTGAGCGCCATCATCTTCCCGGTGGGGATGTTCATGGAGGAGGTCTCCACGCTCACCTTGCTGACGCCTATCTTCGCGCCCCTGGCGGTCAAGGCGGGGATCGATCCGCTCCACTTCGGTGTGGTGATGACGCTGAACGTGACCATCGCGCTGATCACGCCGCCCATGGGGGCCTGCAACTATATCGTCGCCGCCGTGGGGAAGGTGCCGCTGGTCGATGTCTTTCGGATCATCTGGCCCTTCATCGGCGTGGCCATGACGGTGGTGCTTCTGATCATTACCTTTCCCTGGCTCACCACGCTGATTCCGCTGTGGCTGGGTCTGGGATAGCTGGAGGTGGAAGGGTGCGACAGATCGATCAGTGGAACGATCCGATCCCGCAGGGCAGTGATATCAACTGGCGGGGCGTCCGTGGTATCCCCATCGAGGAGGAGGGGGAGTCGCTCCATGTGGTGGGGCACCGGCCGGACCGGGTGGTGTCCTGTCCGCAGTACTTCCTGCAGGGATTGCCCGGTGCGCTGCCGGCGGTCTTCCTGCGCAGGGAGGTGTTGATCCGGCTGGCCAGGGCGGCGGAACGCCTCCCCGACGGCTACCGTTTCGTTGTCTTCGACGGCTGGCGGAGCGCCTCGCTGCAGGAGACCCTCTTTTCCTGCTGTCTCTCGGAGCTGCGGAGGGCCCATCCGCAGGAGAGCGAGGAGGCGCTCAACGAGTGGGCCGTCGCCTATGTGGCCCGCCCCTCGGTGGACGAGCGTGCGCCGTCGCCCCACCTCACCGGCGGTGCGGTGGACCTGACCATCGCCGACGAGCGGGGGCTGGAGCTCGACATGGGCACCGCCTTCGACGCCACCGTCTCCGAATCGACCACCAGCTACTACGAGGATGCCTTCGCAGGCGGCAGGGAGCTCTCGGTGCGGGAGCTCCAGTGCCTGCGCAACCGGCGATTGCTCTACTGGGTGATGGTCGAGGCGGGGTTCAGCAACTTCACCGGCGAGTGGTGGCACTACGACTATGGCAACCAGAGCTGGGCCTGGACGAGGGGGGAACGGGCCGCCTTCTACGGCGCGACCGCCCCGGAGCTGCGCTGGTGGAAGGGGGGCGAGAGCGGGTAGCGCAGAGATGACGTTCCGCTGGGCTGTCGGGAAGCCTGGCGGCGGCATGAGGACGGTATGTCCGGACAAGGAGTACACCCTATGAGATGGAGGAATGCCTAGTATGAAACGTGCACCTTTTCTTGTGTACTGCGGCGTGATGGTCGTTCTGCTCGTTGCCGTGACGGCAGCGGCCGATGTCGCTCTCGCCGGCCAGAGGGAGCCGGAGGCGCAGCAGGCTGAACCGGGCACCGGGTATGTGTTGCCCGAGAGCCCCTCGGTGACCTCCCATGAGATCATGGTCGACGGTTCGTCGCTGGCCTACACGGCGACGGCGGGCTTTATGCCCATCTACGACGATTCCGGAACGGAGAAGGCCGAGATCTTCTATGTGGCCTACGAGGCTGAGGGGGAGAAGAAGGAGAAACGACCGGTGACCTTCGCCTTCAACGGCGGCCCCGGCGCCGCCGCGCTCTGGGTGCACCTCGGCGCCTTCGGTCCCAGGATCGTCTCCATGGATGCCTCGGGGCTGGAGATCCCCAAGCCGCCCTTCACCCTGCGGGACAACGGGAACACCCTGCTGGACCAGACGGACCTGGTCTTTGTCGACCCCGTGGGGACGGGATTCAGCCGGGCCGCCTCGGAGGACGAGGCGGCCGAGGAGTTCTGGGGCGTACAGGCCGACATCACCTCGGTCGGCGAGTTCATCCGGATGTACCTGAACCGCCGGGACCGCTGGAACGCCCCGGTCTACATCGCCGGGGAGAGCTACGGCGGCCTGCGGGCGCCGGGGCTCGCCGCCTTCCTGCAGGACATGGGGGTCATGCCCTCGGGGATCATCCTCATCTCCCCGGCGCCGAGCTACGGCGATCTGGATGGGGACACCACCAACGAGCGTCCCTACGTGCATCTCGCCCCCGCCATGGCCGCAGCCGCCCACTACCACGGAAAGAGCGGCGCCGGTCTGCCGGCCGACCGGGAGACCCTTCTGGAGGAGGCACGGCGGTGGGCCAAAGAGGACTATCTCCAGGGGCTCTGGAAGGGGTACGACCTGCGCGGCGACGACCGGGAACAGCTCGTCCGGGAGATGGCCGGATACACCGGACTGCCCGGGGCCTATCTGCAGGCGGAGGACCTCCGGGTGTCGGCCTACGCCTTCGCCGGTCGGCTGCTGCGGGAGGAGCGGCGTTTTCTCAGCCTCTACGACAGTCGTCTGACCGCCTACGGGAGCCGGTATGATTTCAGCGAGGACCCCCTGATGTTCATGACGGGGGCGCCCTATATCACCCTCTTCCGGGAGTATCTGGAAGAAGACCTGGGCCTGGAGATCGACCGGCGCTATATCCCCCTGAGCGAGGAAGCCAACGCCAGGTGGAACTTCCACTCCGGGGCGCTCTACCGCCAGTACGGCTATCCCAATGTGGTGGGCCAGATGGCCAAGGCCATGCGCCGGGACCCCCACATGGACCTCTTTGTGGCCATGGGTCTCTACGACATGGTCTGTCCCCGCGAGTCGGTGCTCTACAGCCTGCGGCACATGGAGATCCCGCCGGAGCGTATCGGAGACATCACCTTCGAGACCTACCTGGCGGGGCACATGCTCTACACGCGAGCCTCGGAGCACCAGAAACTGAAGGATGACCTGACCCGCTTCTACGACGGGAGATAGCCCGCGGCGGGGATGACGCGTACGCAGCGGAACCAAGACAGCGAAGCGCCCC
>JAIPGA010000020.1 GCA_021736445.1 Synergistales bacterium
AGCCAGTCGAACAGATCCTTCCAGAACCAGGAGGGGCGTTCCATGTCAGAGCTGTCCCCTTTCTCTTGTTCCTGCGTGTTCTGTCTCAGAGCCGGATGCGGCACAGCTTGCTCACCCTCCCGATAGAGGTTGGAAACACCTGCTCAATAGAGCTTGGGAACAAGTATAGCACGTTGTGCCCAGAGGATACACGAAAGAAATCCGTCCCTTTGTGCAGGAGTACCTACGGACACAGGGACGATGGTCACGGGACGGCCGCAGTGCGCTCACTCCGGCGTGTCGCCGCCCTCCGGGGCCGGTGCCTCCCCGGGGCCGCCCAGGGAGAGCAGGTCGGCCCGTCGGACCGACCGGTACGGGGCGTACTCGGTTCCGCCGAAGCGGATGGCCCTGGTGGGGCAGAGGGCGAAACAGCGCTGACAGAGGACACAGCGGTTGGCGAACTGCGGATTCCCGTCGCCCCGGATGGTGATGTTGTCTACCGGACAGACTCTGGCGCAGAGGCCGCACTGGATGCATCGGTCGGTGTCGGCGCTGATGGGGAACCTCCTGCGCATCATGCGGTAGGGCAGGCTGGTTTCCTTGCGGCCGATAAACCGGAACAGCGGCCCCAGAAACCACCCCTTCTTCCACTCCGCGCTGCCGTTGATGATCATCTGGGCGTACTCCCTCGCCTGGTCCTTCCCCTTGTCGATCTGTTCGCGGTCTGCATGGGAGATGCCGTCCTTGCGCTGGTAGTTGGTGGGCATCTTGATCTCCCGGGCCCCTGCGGGGGTGTATCCCCTGGTCTCCAGGAGCTTCCGGAGCGGACCGACGATGCCGCCGGAGAACCCCGCCAGGGTGTCTACCATAAAGGCCTCCTGGCCGTTGCTTTCGGGCAATGACTGCAGGGCCTTCCAGACAAAGGGATAGGTGGACTGCATCGCGACGGGGAAGGCGAACCCCAGCAGTTCCTCCCCGGTGAGGTGGTCCCACTGCCCCTCGACCAGGGGATGGAACGAGACGGTCATGCCTTCGTGTCGGAATGTGTCGGCCATGGCCTCTGCCACAGCCAGGGTGTTGCCGGTGCCGGAGAATACGTGAAAGGCGACGGTGCGCATCGATACTACCTCCCTCAGTGGCATGTTGTGACGACTGGGTGGATTGTGTGGGGTCCACCCACTGTGCCGCAATAATACCATGTTTTGACGTCGCTTCGTACCGGAGAAGACGGGCTTGCCGCCCGCTGTGCGTACAGCTACGATGGTTGGCGGATACCAGCGGATCGAACGCAGAGTGGAGGCGGGATGCATGTTGGTGGACGCGCGTCGTGTTCGAGCTGTGGATAGAGGGACCCGCGGGAGTGGGCCGGTGGTCTGCTGGATGAGCCGGGACCAGCGGGTGGATGACAACTGGGCGCTGCTTTTCGCCCGGGAGATGGCGCTGGAACGCGCCGTACCGTTGGTTGTGGTCTTCTGCCTTTTCACCCCCTTCCTGGGGGCCGGTCTGCGGCAGTACGGCTTTCTGCTCCGCGGGCTCGCCGAGGTGGAGCGGTCGCTGCGGGAGCGGGGGATTCCCTTTGCCCTCCTCCGGGGTGACCCGAGGAATCGGATCCCCGCATTCGTGGAGGCGCACCGCTGCGGGGCGGTGGTGACGGACTTCTCGCCTCTGCGCATCCGCACCGCCCAGGTTGCCGACGTTGCCGCCGCCCTGGAGGTGCCCCTCTACGAGGTGGACGCCCACAATGTGGTGCCCGCGCGGTATGTAACGGACAAACGGGAGTACGCCGCCCGGACCATCCGTCCCAAGCTCTGGCGGACGGCCCCGGCCTTTCTCACGGACTTCCCGGAGCTGGAGGAGATGGACGGCCCCATCGACAGATGGCCGCCGGTGGACTGGGACCAGGTCTGGGCCGGCCTGGATGTGCGCGGCGATATCCCCGAGGCGACCTCCATCGTTCCGGGGGAGGCGGCGGCGTTGCGATGTCTGGAGGGGTTTCTTGCCGAGCGGTTGGCCCGGTATCCCGAGGAGCGCAACGATCCCGCCCGGGACGCCCTCTCCGGCCTGTCGCCCTATCTGCATTTCGGCCAGATCGCCCCGCAGCGTGCGGCCCTGGCGGTGCAGGCCGCCGACGCGCCGCAGGAGGCGAAGGACGCCTTCCTGGAGGAGAGCATCGTCCGTCGTGAGCTGGCGGAGAATTTCTGTCTCCATGCCGAGGACTACGACCACATGTCGGCCTTCCCCGACTGGGCCCGGACAACCCTGGCCGAGCACGCGGAGGACCCCCGTCCCGCCCTCTACAGTCTGGAGGAGATGGAGCGTGCCGCCACCCACGACGAGGCCTGGAACGCCGCCCAGAAGGAAATGGTGCGCACCGGCAAGATGCACGGCTATATGCGGATGTACTGGGGCAAGAAGATCCTGGAGTGGTCGCCCACGCCGGAGGAGGCACTGCGGCGGGTGATCCTGCTCAACGACCGTTACGAGCTGGACGGACGGGACCCCAACGGCTACACCGGCGCCGCCTGGTCCATCGGAGGGGTCCACGACCGCCCCTGGAAGGAGCGCCCTATCTTCGGCAAGATCCGCTATATGAACGACCGCGGCCTCCGGCGGAAGTTCGATGTCGACCGCTATATCCGGAAGGTGGAGGCGCTGGAGCAGCCGTGACGGCGGTTGCGGAAGGGCTGGGGGGTTGTCGGTTTCCTCCCTGGACCGCGCCGCAATCCTTTCCGAGCTTTGTGTGGCGAACCAAAAACACCTTTGATAACTGCGCGATCGCTGTAACGGCAAGGAACGGCACATCGCTGTTGTGCGGCATCCCCGCCGGGGACGATTCAGAGCAATTGGCAGCTGTGGACGCCGATAGGGCCGCGATTCGGGTTTGCCCTCCAATTTCGGCGGTATTTGCGCGAGAGGTTGCGCGAGGTACGCTGAGGACAGCTTGCAACCATTGTGCAATGTGAAACTCCCCGTTATCCTTACACACTGTAGGTGCCCGCAAATCGTTGCGGGCCTTCGTTGTAGGAGGGGGCGGCGCCGAGACGCCGCGCTCGTACCAAAAAACTAACAGGTGGTGTGCACAGAATGTGTGGTATTTGCGGTATCTGGGGCGACGATGATGGTGAAACGCTGCTACGGATGATGCGGGGCATGACGCACCGCGGGCCCGATGCAGACGGCTCTATGGATTTCGAAGGGGGCCAATTCGGGCACAGGCGTCTTTCCATCATGGATGTGGCAGGCGGCGACCAGCCCCTGCAGACAGTGGACGGCCGGCATACGGCGGTGGTGAACGGGGAGATCTACAACTACCCCGAGCACTACGGGAAGCTCTCCAAAGACCGGGCGTTCAGGACGAAAAACGACTCCGAAGTGATCCCGCACCTCTACGACGAGAAGGGTACCGCCATGGTCCACGAGCTGGACGGCATGTTCGCCTTCGGCCTGACCGACGGTACGGACCTCTTTCTCGCCCGCGATCCCCTGGGAATCAAGCCCCTCTACTACACCTCCGACGAAAAGGGCAATCTCTACTTTGCCTCGGAGATGAAAAGCCTCCCCGACAAGGGCAACCCCTTCCGGGAGTTCCCCACAGGCAGCTGGTACCACTCCAGGGAGGGCTTCCACCGGTACTATACCGTTCCCCAGCCGAGCTATGAGGAGATGGACACGGACCTCTGCGTGCAGAAGGTGCGGAACGCCCTGGACAGGGCGGTCCACAAGCGCCTGATGAGCGATGTGCCCCTGGGCTGTTTCCTCTCCGGCGGGCTGGACAGCAGCATCACCTCGGCGCTGGCGTCGCAGTATGTCCAGCCGCTGCACACCTTCGCCACGGGCTACGAAGGCAGCAAGGATCTGGCCAAGGCGCGGATGGTGGCCGACCATATCGGTTCCATCCACCACGAGTACATCATGACCGACGACGAGATCCTGGAAAACATGGCCGGCATCATCTACTACCTGGAATCCTTCGAGCAGGCCACGGTGCGCAACGCCATCCCCAACTACTTCACCTCCAAGCTGGCGTCGCAGTATGTCACTGTGGTCATCACCGGCGAGGGGGCCGACGAGCTCTTCGGCGGCTACACATGCTACAAGGACATCGATGATCAGAGGGATCTGCAGGAGGAGCTGCGCTGCTCGCTGCAGGACTTCCACAACCTCAATCTCCAGCGCGCCGACCGGGCGACCATGGCCTACTCCATTGAAGGCCGTGTGCCCTTCCTCGACGAGGAGATGGTGGCTCTGGCCCAGCGGGTGCCCCCGCAGCTGAAGATCAAGGGCGACCCCGCCATGGAGAAGTGGGTCCTCCGCGCGGCCTGCGAGGACCTGCTGCCCCACGAGATCGTCTGGCGCACCAAGGAGCAGTTCGACGAGGGCAGCGGCATCGTCGACTCCGTCAGCCGGGTGGTGGACAAGGCCATGACCGACGAGGAGGAACGGCGTCACCGTGACCGTTATCCCGAGGTCTTCCTCCGTTCCAAGGAGGAGTGCTACTACCACAAGCTCTTCACCGAGGTTTTCCCCAACCACGAACGGATGACCGACACCGTGGGCCGCTGGTCCGAGGACATGGACTCCCGGAAGCGGTACCGCCGCGGTCCCGCCGAGGCGGGGGTGGCCGCGTAGCCCACGGGTTTGCTCCCCGGGGGGCGCACACCCCAGCCGAAACGGTATGCTTCGGAAGGGGACAACAGCATAGAGGTATCTCCGCCGGAAGGGGCCCAGGCCTCTTCCGGCGGGTTTTGTCGCGCGGTTGGCAATCGGTGTACAATGCCCTTCAGAAAACACCAATGACCGGAAGGCGTTGCCAGGCGACGCCGTGCAAACGGAAGGAGACAGGGAATGGAGTCGATGCTGCAGACACTGCGCAAGCGCGTGAGAGAGCTGATGGAACAGCAGGGAATCGGTGCGGAAACGCCGGTCACCGTTGAACCCCTCGGTGTGGAGGAGGCCATCGGTGACCCGGCCCCCTACCGGGACTACCCGCTGCTGCGGGGCAAGGAGAAACTCGTCCAGGCCGAGATCCACGGGGCCAAAGGGCAGGCGTTCACCTCGTCGCCGCTCCGGTGGCACGGGACCCTGGCCGACGTGCTGGCGCTTTCCCTGGAGGGCGACCGCAACGGCGCGCTCTTCATCGCCGCGGTGAACGCCCTGGGCCGCTACGCCGGCGTCGCCGACGATACCATCCACTGCAGGGACAAGGCGCCCGAGGAATGCTCAAGGAGGATTGCGGAGTCGGTCCGCGAGGAGTTCGGTGATGTCTCCATCGGGATCGTAGGCTACCAGCCGGCGATCACCAACGCCCTGGCCGAGCGCTTTGGTGTGGACCGGGTTCATGTGGTGGACCTGGACCCCGACAACATCGGCAGGGAGGTCGCCGGAGGCGTCACCATCGGCCACGGCGACCGCGATCTGGAGACCCTGGCGGACCACTGCGACATGGCCCTGGCCACGGGTTCGACCATCGTCAACGGGACCATCGACAGGGTAGACCGGGTCTTCCTGGAACGGAACATCCCGGTGCTCTACTTCGGCACCACCATCGCCGTTCCGGCGGTGCTGCTGGGGTTGCGCCGCATCTGCTTCGAAGGGGCCTGACATGGCCCTGCGGGCAGGGGATAGAGGGAGCCCGGGACCGTGACCTATCTCTATCTCCTCTTTGCGATCATCGCCGAGGTCTTCGCCACCAGTATGCTCAAACTCTGCAACGGCTTCACCCGTCCCGGCATCACGGCTGTTTCGATGATGGGATACATGACGGCCTTCTATTTCATGAGTCTCTCCTTCCGGGCCATTCCCTTTGGTATCGCCTACGCCATATGGTCCGGAGTGGGGATTGTCTTCATCACCTTTGTCGGGGCCTTCGTATTCCGCCAGCTTCCCGACCTTCCGGCGCTGGTGGGGATAGGACTCATCGCCGCCGGGATCGTGGTGATCCATCTCTTTTCCAAGACGGTGCGACTGTGAGGAAAAGGGAGGGACGAGGGGCGATGCGGGAGAGCATCTGCCGTTGGCCGCACGACAAAACGTTGCAGCTGGTGCGGAGTCTGCGGTGATGCGGTTGGCGGTCCTGTGGCGACCGTCTCCCTCCGGAACCGGCGGGACGGGGCTATTGGGTCCACAGGGCCTCAGGTTCGCGAACAATGAAGACGGAAAGGATCGGTAGTGATGGCACACCATCATCATCACGACCACGGAACGGAACAGATGGGCGACGGCAGGCTGACGGCGGCGCTTGGCGTCAACCTGCTGCTCACACTGGTGCAGGTGGTGGGCGGTATCCTCTCGGGGAGTCTGTCGCTCGTCGCCGACGCGCTGCACAACCTCTCCGATGCCGCCTCCCTGGGGATCGCCCTGGTGGCCCGCAAGATCGGCCGCCGGCCGCCGGATGCCTTCAAGACCTTCGGCTACAAGCGGGCGGAGGTCATCGCGGCGCTGGTCAACCTGGTCACCCTGCTGCTGATCGGCTGCTATCTGATCTACCAGGCGATCTGGCGCTTCGTGGAGCCCCAGCCGGTGGAGGGCTGGACGGTGGTCATCGTGGCCGGTGTGGCCCTGGTTGTCGATGTGGTGACCGCCGTGATCACCTTCTCCATGTCCAAAGGAAGCATGAACATCAAGGCCACCTTTGTGCACAACCTCTCCGATGCCTTCGCCTCGGTGGCGGTGATCCTGGCGGGGACGCTGATCCTGCTCTACGGCTGGTACTGGACGGACACGGTGCTGACGCTGGCCATTGCGGGGTATGTGCTCTGGCAAGGTATCGCCATGCTGCCCGAGACGATCCACCTGCTGATGGAGGGCACCCCCTCCCATCTGGCGGTGGAGGAGGTCATCGCGGCCATGGAGACGGTAGCGGGCGTCGAGAATATCCACCATGTGCATATCTGGCAGCTCGACGAGCACCGCAACGCCCTGGAGGCCCACGTGGTGGTCCGTTCCCGCACACTGGAAGAGACGGAGAGGGTCAAACGGGAGCTCAAGGCTGCCGTGGCCGAACGCTTCGACGTCACCCATTCGACACTGGAGTTCGAACATCCCGAGGAGGCCTGCGCCGACCCCGGCCCCGGGAGCGCAGGGCCATAGGGAGACCGGTCGTATCACGGCCTGGGCGGTAGGTGACATACGCAACGCCGGGCGGATGAACCGCCCGGCGCAGGTTGTGTTGGGGCTGCGCTACCGCCGCCGGAGAGCGAGAACGCCTGGTATGAGCAGGAGGGCCGCCGCGAAGGAAGCCACGCCCACCGAGCACCCTCCGCCACCGCCGCCCGGCGAGGAGCTTTCCTGGAGCTCGAAGGCGCCGATGTCCGGTCCGTCGCCGGAGGGCCGGGGCTTGCCGCGCTGGTCCGTGTCGGGAACGTCCCCGGAAGAGGCGGCGTTGCGGGCAGAGCTCCCGCTCGCGATGACACAGGTCTTGGTGGGGCCGTCGTTGTCGGCGGGCTCCTCCAGCTTGGGATTCCCGTTGGTGTTGTTGTCGCCGAGGCTGTCGAGATCGCTTCGGTTGAGGACACAGGAGTCGGCCGTGATCCTTGCATCGTCGCCGACGTCGATGATCCGGTCCCTCTGGTCGCCCCAGAGGATGCTGTTGACGGCGGCGACCCGGGCGTCGGCAAGGGCGATGCAGTCACCGCCTCCCTGGGCCGCGTTGCCGGCGAAGGTGCAGAAGCGGAAGCGGGTCTCGTTGCCGTCCTGGGCGGCGAAGGCCCCGCCCTTGCCGGTGCTGCGGTTGCCGCTGAAGGTGCAGTTGATGATGGTGGGATCGTTGTCCTTGCAGCAGAGTGCTCCGCCCTCGCCCTCAGCCTGGTTGTCCAGAAAGGCGCAGCGCCGGATCACGGGGTCCGCGTTGTTTTCTGGGTAGCTGTCCAGTACGTGGGAGACTACCCCGCCGCCGTCGCCATCTTCGGCGTTATTGGAGCTGAAGGTGCAGTCCTCCAGCACAAGATTGCTGTCGTTGTCGAGCAGTCCCCCGCCGCTTTCGGTTGCGATGTTGCCGGTGAAGGTGCATCCGGCGATGTCCGCCGAGTAACAGTGGCTCACCATCGCGCCGCCGCCGAGCTGGGCGCTGTTGTCCTCGAAGGTGCTCTGCTCCACCGTGATGCGGCACCGGTATCCGGAGAGGCCGCCGGCGTACCCCGTGGCGTGGTTGTCCCTGAAGGTGCAGTTTCGGATCGTGATGTTTTCCATATAGCTGGTGTGCATCCCCGCCCCGATGTGGTAGACAGGCTCGCTGGGGTCCACGGGCGCCCGGTCGGCGTAGCCGCCCTCGATGGTAAAGCCGTCTATGACCACGTTCTGGTCGTCGTCCTCGGAACTCGCGTCGGGGTCGTCGGCGGTGACCACCTGGTAGCTGTTGTCTGCAGAGACCGCGGGATTGCCGATATTGCCGCTGAGGGTTGTCTCGTTGAACTCGAAATCCCGTTCCGACAGGGAGCTCTCGCCGCCGTCGAAACCGCCGTAGAGCGCAACGCCCCTGGAGAGATCAAAGGCCGTGGCGCGCTCCTCGTGGGTGGGTTCGTAGGTCTTGACGGGGAGGTACTCCCCCTCGGCCACCCAGATCTCGTCACCGGGGTCGGCCTTGTCGAGGATGCCCATCAGGTCGGCGGAGGCCCTGGCCCAGGTCGTTCCGTCGCCCCGCCCGTTTTCCGCGACGTACCATCGGGCGGCTTCGCCGGTTGCGGCTCCGCTCAAGACAAAGAGGGCGACCGCACAGATCCCAAGCATTGCAAGAGCGCACCGCTTCCTTCCGTGATTCCCTCCAGATCGCACAACGCACCAGTCCCTTCCATCTCCGATTCTGTTCCCGGCCGTACCGGCCTTTTGCCCCTTATGCGGCGGTTTGTCGGTCCTGCCGTAGACAGGCTTGTTCCATTGCAGCATCTCGTTTAGTCTATCATACCTTTTTGCTCTCTCCGTAGTCCGGGAACAGCCAAAGCGCCGGACACCTGTCACAGGCATCCGGCGCTGGCTGAGATAGGGAAACGGTTACCGCGTGGGCGTTACCACCGGTACCTTGTGTCCCGCCGCCCTGCTGCCGATAACCAGAATGGACTGTCCTGTTCGCGCGCATTGTTGCGCGGGGCATACCTCGCCTTAGGGCGATCACGGGAGGAGTCATGCTATGGGCGGCTTTTCGATAGAACATCTGTGGCAGGGGCAGACACTGCAGGGGAGCCTGCATGCTGCGCTGAAGAGCGGTTCCGCCGGGAAGGGAGAGGCATCGCCGGATTTCTCCGCGGCCCTCTCGGCGGAGCAGGGGATGAAGTGGGGCGAGTGGATCGAGGTTGACGGCACATCCTACCGTCGTGTGGTGCCGCCGGGAGGGGCACGGAGAGGCGTCTCCTTCTACGCCGACCGGGAGGGCAATCTCTACTCCAAGGTGATCGTTCCCGGTGCGGAGCTCACCAGGCAGGAGGCGCCGGAGTGGTTTTCGGCCAAGGGGATCGGTGCGCCGCCGGCACAGGGTACGCCGACCCCGACCCCATCGGTCTTCCCCCAGTATCCCCAGGAGATGCAGGTGGGGGAGTGGGTGGACATCGAGGATGGCCGGTACCGGCAGGTCTTTCCGCCGGGTCCGCGCCGCGAGGGGATCGCCTACTTCGCCGACGAGGGCAACTTCTTCCGGCGGGCCGTCTATCCCGGGGCGCAGCTGAGTGCCGTCGAGCCGCCCGACTGGTTCGATCCCGCCAAGGTGGGAACGCCGCCTGCCTCCGGCGAGGTGCAGCCGTCACCGTCACTGGATGGCCCAGCCTCGGATGATGTGCCGGAAGCCCCGCCGGGTCCGGAGTCCGGCGACGAGACCACCGGTGAGGCTGTCACGGAGCTCGCGGCGACGCTCGCCGCCCTCTCCCAGTCCCTGGGCTCCATGGCCGGATCGATCCATACGAACCGGAGTGATATCGCCGGCATCGTCCAGGCCCTCTTCGGCGACCGCGACGAGGCCTGATCCCTCACCGACTACGTTTACATCGCATAGCCGACCTCTGCACCAGAATGCGCCGGGCGCTCTCCCTCCTCGCCCGGCGCAACTTTGTGACTCCACCCTTTTCAGGCTCCGTCTATGGTTCCCCTGCAGCTCAGGCAGGAGGGAGGTGCCTGTGATTTCGCAAGCTACAGGGAAGGCCGGGCACCCCTAAGGGACCCGGCCTTCGTTGTGCCGACGGTTGGAACCGTCCTGCCGTTGCCGCCCCGGACGGGGAAAGGATCTCCTCCCCGTCCGGGGCGTATTGTGGTGAAGCATTCTCTTGCTCGGGTGGATCGAGAGGCCTGTTCTACCGCCGCAGCGCCAGGAGCCCCGGCACAATGAGGAGCAGCAGCGCCAGAGCGGAGGGGCCCATGCTGCAGCCGCCGCCGCTGTCGCCGGTCCCTGTGGGGCTCGGTTCCCCTGTGGGCGTTGCCGCCTGGTAGGTCACGATGGCTACGTCGGTTTCCACGGTTCCCACAACCTGGTCCAGGTCGTAGTCGCCGTTATCCTTCACGCTCAGTGTGATCCCGTCGTCGGTCTCTTCGACATCCAGATCCTCGCTGATGTAGTCGGGATCGAATCCTTTCCAGTCGCCGCCCTGGTTTTTCACCAGCACCTTTGTCCTGGTTTCGGCCTGGGCGGTCATCTCGTTGCCGCCGCCATTGCCGATGGTGAAGCGTGTCTTGTCCGTTCCGGCTTCCAGTCTGGTTTTCACCGTGGTGGCCCGGGTCTTGTCCACATCGCCGTTGATCTCGCCGGAGTCCACCAGCCCCTGGACCTGCTGCTGGACTTCCTCCTTCTCTCCGTCGTCCATGGGCTCGACATCGGCGCTGACCGTGCCGGAATCCTCGTCAGGCGTCACGTCGTCGCTGTCCACATCCTCAGGCTCGGAGCCCGGTACCGGCGTGGGCGTGGGTCCGGAGGTCGGCGTGGCGGTGGGTGCCGTCGTCGGCGTAGGTGTGGCTGTGGGTGGCACAGATGTCGGCGTGGCTGTCGGCGCGGGGATCACCCGCTGGGCTTCATAGGCGCCGATGTCGGCCGTGCCGTCGGCCGGCCAGGGGCGCTGCATGCCGCGCTGGTCCATTGCGGGCGCGACGTCGTTGGATGCGTTGTCGAGCGCGGAGCTGCCGTAGAGAAGTGCGCAGGTCTTTGTGGGTCCGCCGTTGTCCTTCAGCGTGTCCAGCATCGGATCGGCGTTGGTGTTGTGGTCGCCGAAGATATTCGGGGTGCTCATGTTGAGAACACAGTAGTCGGCTGTCGATCCCTGGTCGTCGGAAAGCGTAATGAGGTCAGCCGCTTCATCCCAAAGGATTGAGTTTGTTGTTGTTACGGTAGAGGACTCCGCATAGATTGAATTGCCTTCTTGGCTGGCAGCGTTACCGACGAACGTGCAATTTTTGATAGTGGTTTCACTGCCTTCACGGGCATGAACGGCTCCTCCACGGCGCGAAGCAGAATTGCCGTAGAAGGTGCAATTAACTATGGTTGGATTGCTTGGTGTCGGATCTTCATCCCTGTAGGCGGCAATTGCTCCACCATCATTGGTAGCATGATTATTTTCAAATAGGCACCGCCTGATCGTGCTGTCGCTGGCAGGAACATTTGAAATAGCCCCAGCGAGTTTTCCCGCCGAGTTTCCAACAAAGTAACAATCCTCAATGACAGTATCACTGTCATACCAGTTGCCTATGGCTCCTCCTGAACGTGTATGGGCGGTATTGTTTTCAAAAAGTGAGTTTGAGATTTGAGCGGCTGAACCTGAATTAACCACCGCACCGCCGCCCTGAAGCGCTTCGTTGTTCAGGAATTTACAATAGTTAATTACAGGGGAACACTGGTAATTGTATACTGCTCCAGCGGCCCCTGCCTTATTCCCGTCAAAGACATTATTGGTGATTGTGGCGTCTTTGTCCTTGCAGCAGAGAGCCCCGCCCCCCACCGCGGCCTGGTTGTCCAGAAAGGTGCAACGGCGAATGACAGGTCCGGCCTCGTTTTCGGGATGGTTGTCCTTTACATGAAATGCGACCCCGCCGCCGTCGCCGCTTTGGGCCCTGTTTGTGTGGAAGGTGCAGTCCTCAAGCACCAGATTGCTGTCGTTGTCGAGCAAGCCTCCGCCGCTTTCGTCAGCGGTGTTGCCGATGAAAACGCAACCGGAGAAGTCAGCCGTATAGCAGTGGCTTACCAGCACGCCGCCGCCGTGGAAGGCATTGTTCTCTTCAAAGGTGCACTGTTCTAGCGTTAAATTGCTCCGGTATGCCGAGAGGCCGCCTCCTAAATAAGTGGCATGGTTGTTCTTGAAGACGCAGTTTTTTATGGTCACTGTACTCATATAGGTGATATGGATACCTGCGCCGATTTTGTAATACTCTGAAGAATCCAGATCTGCGTATCCGTCACGGATGGTGAACCCGTCGAGAACCACTGTTCCGTCGTGGTCCTGCGAGCTGGTGTCGGGGTCGTCGATTGTCACCACATGGTAGCTGTTGTCGCTGCTCTCTTCCTTTGTTCCGATGTTGCCGGTGAGGATGGTTTCGTAGTTGCTGACACTCCGGTTCCCCATATCGCCGCCCCGGTTCGGGAAGCCGCCATACAGGGAGACGCCCTCTTTGATCTCAAAGGCGATGGCCCTGTCGTTGCTGGTGGGAGCTCCTTCAACGTCGGTGGGAGAGTAGGTCCCTTCGGCCACCCAGACCTCGTCGCCGGAGATAGCCTTCTGCAGGATGCCCGCCAGATCCGAGGAGGCGTTCTCCCAGCTTGAGCCGTCGCCGGAACCGTCTTCGGTGACGAAGTAGCGGGTGCCTGCGGCGTCGTCGGTGAAGGCCTTGAGACAGACATTGGCGTTGCTGTAGCCGGTGGTCAGATCGGTCCAGGCCGTCCCGTTGCGGGAGATGTAGCTCTGCCCCGCCGACGCCGTGGCGTTGCTGCTGCAGCCCCTGATCGGGCGTTCCACCGTGATCGGGTATTCATAGCCGTGACTGGTGAGCCGCACCACAACGGAGAAATAATCCCCTAATGCGGTATAGGTCGGACTGTCCAGCGGTACCGTCACGTAGCCGGAGTGGTCCAGCGAACCTACGGTGGTCCCGGCCGGAACCCCCTGTCCCGGGCTGACGGGCTCCGCCGGCAGGCCTGTGTAGACGGCGATCTCGTAGTCCGCGGAGGCGCCGTTGTTGTAGAACGAGACGGCCCTGAGACGGCTTCGTTGCCCTCGGCCTGGAAGACATTGGCGAACCAGGCGGTTTCCGAGTCGTACCCGACGGTATCGCAGGCGCCCAGGGGATCGTACTGGTAGATATTGTCGTAGTTGTCGGTCTCCTCCACGGTGAAGGCGGTGCCGTGGTAGATGCCCTTGCTGTGGTAGGAGGCATAGAAGTATCCGTTGTCGCCCCAGTCGGTTCCCCAGCTGTTCCGGACGATCCAGGCGCCGTCCCCCGGAGGCTCCGTGGCGAAGTTCTCTCTGGGGTAGCTGTCGTTCCAGCCGACGATGCTGACGCCGTGGTTGGAACCGCCGGGGTCGTGGTCCAGATAGTAGGCGTGGTGCTTCGCGCTCCAGGCGTCCCCGGAGATGACCCCCGAATCGGGGATCATGGCTTCTGTGGCGTACATGCCGATGCCGATCGCTCCGTAATGCGTGAGGGCGTATTTTGTGTTGTCGGCGTTGATGGGGGGCTGGGGAGCGGAACGGGAGGGGGCCAGGTAGAGGTAGGAGGCATGTTGCAGATGCTTCCGCACCGTCTCGTTGCCGGTGGGGTTGGGGCCGCCGTAAGGAACGGCGCTCTCCCAAACCGGACAGTCCCACCTGGCCAGCACTGCCGTGGCTTGCAGGAAATCGCCGCCGGCGTCGGCCCAGGGTTCACCGGTGTCGTTGTCGAAGGTTGGCGTTCCCTTGTACACCTCGTACCCCAGCTGCCACTCCGAGTAGTTCGCTTTGCCCATGCCCTGTTTCATCACGGAAGACTCGATAGCCGCCTGGGTGGCGAAGGTCCAGCACAGGCCGTAGGGCCTCTGCTCCCGGATGGAGGAGACCTCGCCGCGTTCCCGCAGGTCGTAGGATGCCGGGAAGGTCTGCCGCTGTCTGCCGGATTCCGTCTTGAACATCCGCTGCCCGGCCAGGTGGGAGAGGTCCACCGGCGGAGGGATGTAGCCTGTCGGTCTCTGTTGACCTCCTCTATCGCTGTTCGGGCTGTTGTCACTCTGCTGTTTTTCCAGATAGGCGAGGAAGTCCGGGTTCAAAGGCGCCGAATGCGGTGTGGCCGCAAGGGCCGTTCCGCAGTAGAGCAGGGCCGCCAAAATGAACAATGACGCAATACAGGATCTTTGTGCGAAGGGTCTCATGGTACCTCCTTTCTCGCAACTTTCACGCGGGGTATCCCCACTGCACTCAACAGAATTAATGTATTCAATTTACGTAGCAATCTATGATAACCATGACCACGCACAGAATACCTTCTGTGCGTGGCGGCTGCAAGCCTTCGTTGTGTTCTGAAAGATTCTGTTTTCCGGAATCCGGGAGAGATATGCACGGTGTCGTGCCTTCGGTTTGGAGGTGTGGATCCCGTCGACGTCACCCGATTCGCTTCCGGAGACCATCTTCGGGACCTACTGTTCGATCTTTCCCGTATCCTCTGCTTGGGGGATGGACCGTCGGTGTCCGCCCGCCGGCGTTTTGTGCTACCGTGTATCCCACAATCATGCGGTTCTATCGAGGTGATGCTCTGTGGACAAGGCGGCGGCGGTCCGGGGGTTCTTCGCGGAACGTCCCGATACATTGGTGCTCCTCTCCGGGGGGGTGGACAGCGCGGTGCTCGCTCTCCTGGCCGGAGAGGCGGCCCACAGGGTGCGGGCCCTGACGTTCCGGACGCCGCTGGTATCCGGGGACGAACTGGAGACAGCGGCGGCGGTGGCGGCGCATCTGGGCCTGCGGCACAGCGTTGCGGATGCGGATGTCACCACCGACAGGCGCGTGACCGCCAACGGGCCCGACCGCTGTTACTGGTGCCGCAAAAAGCTCCATGCCAAGGCCTGGGAGGAGGCCCGCCGGCTGGGCTGCAGTACTGTGGCCGGCGGCGTCCAGGCCGATGAGATCGCTGAAGGGAGACCGGGGGTGCGTGCCGCCGCGGAGGACGGCATCAGCCACCCCCTGGCCGAGGCGGGCCTGACCAAGAAGGAGATCCGTTCGCTGGCCCGTGCGGCGGGGCTGCCCAACGCCGACCGGCCGCCGGCGCCCTGTCTGGCCACGCGTTTTCCTCCCGGTGTGTCCATGGATCCGCACTGGACGGGCCGGATCGGGGAAGCGGAGCGTCTCCTGAGGGGCGAAGGGCTGCGGGCGTTCCGGGTCCGCTGGTTTCCCCCTGGCGCGGCCATCCTGGAGGTGGCGCCCCGGGAGATGCCGCTGGTCTGGGAGCGAAAGGGGCGAATCGTGACGCTGCTCAGAGAGGTAGGGTTCCCTGTGGTCTCCCTCGATCTGGAGGGATTGCAGCGCGGCAAGATGGAACGTTTTGCGGAGGTGCCAGACCATGATCCTCGTTGATCCCCAGTGCGGTGTGACGGCGTTCGGCCTGGCGGCGGTGCTGGAGGTCCTCTCTCCGGGAAAGGAGCGGGATGCGCTGGTTCTGCCCGGAGGGGAGCGGTTCGAGCTGGTCTTTGCGTCGGAACGGCGCGGCGGCAGGGAGGTGCGCACCGCTTCGGTGACCGGGAGCGGAACCTCCGATAGAGGCATTGCGATGGAGGAGGTCTCCGCTGCCCTCGGAGAGGACTTGGCCTCGGGCGTGTTGCAGGAGTGCCGGGACTATCTCCGTGAGCTGGCCGAGGTCTACGATGAGGCCGGCGAGGCGTCTCCCGGGGGAGGCTTTTGGATTCAGTCCGCCCTGACGGCGCTGGCCGTGTTCCGCCGGATGGCCGTCCCCGGCCGGACATTCCGTTCCCTCCCTGCGGGTGTCGGCGCCGGTATGGAAGAAGACGGAGCCAGGGTGACACCGCTGCCCTGCCCCACCGTTCTGGAGGTGGCGCGCCGTTATGCCTTCCCGGTGCGCGGTCTTCCCGGAACGGGACGCCGCAGCGACGCGGCGGGGCTGCTCCTCCTGGCGCGGCTCTCTGCCCCTGTGGAGCGTCTGCCGTCGATTGTGCCGGGCAGGCAGGTCTACGGCGCCGGAGTCGGCGGGAGCACGGTGCGCGCCATGGAGCTCCGGGAGGCGGAGCTGGAGGAGGTCTGGCTGGTGGAGGCGGCTCTGGACGACGCCACCGGCGAGGAGATGGGCCGGGCCATCGAACAGATCCAGGAGGCGGCGCTGGAGGCCCACGTGGTCCAGGGGATCGGCAAGAAGGGACGGCCGCTCTATCTGCTGCGGGCCCTGGCGCGGGGCGACCAGCTGGAAGCGGTGCTGGAACGCTACTTCCGGGACACGCCCACCATCGGTGTGCGCTACTGGCCGGTGGGGCGCTTCCGGATGCAGCGGGCCGTCCGGGATGGCGAACTGCTGGTGGACGGTTGCCGCCTGCCCACCAGGGTGAAGATCTCCCGGTTGGGCGATATCCTCAAGGGGAAGGCCGAGGCCGACGATATCGGGCGGTACCTCCGCACCCCGAAGGACGGGTAGACCGAAGAGCCGGAAAGTGTTGCCAATATTCTGGGCAACCCTTGCGTTGAGCAGCGTGGTGTGTATAATAACGTAATAGGTTTGCTATCATGTCCACATACCTGTATAGTTGTATATTCAGCAACCATGATAAAGTTTCTTCAGGGTGACGTCATACTTCAGGGAATGGAGCGCTGCGCTGTATGGACGAACGGGAACTGCGGCTGCTGGCGGAGAAACTGCAGAGCGGGGAGATCACGATCAGGAGCTTTGTGGATGCTCTGAAGGGGCTCCCCTTCAAGGATCTGGGAGAGGTCAAGCTGGATACCCACAGAGCCCTGCGGAACGGCTTCCCCGAGATTATCTACTGTCCCGGCAAGTCGCCTGGACAGCTGGAGCGCATTGCCGCGACCCTCGGCGAGGGGGGAGGCAATGCGCTTTTTTCGCGCATCGACAAGGAGCAATACGAACGGGTGCGTTCGCTGCTCCCCGGTCTGGAGTATCTCGAAAACGCCGGGATGGCCCGGCTCTGGCGGCAGAGGGACGTGGCGGAGAGGGGCCGGGTGCTCGTGGTCACCGGGGGCAGCAGCGATGTCCCCGTGGCCGAGGAGGCGGCCGTCACTGCGGAGACCATGGGCTGTACGGTGCGGCGGGTCTTCGACGTCGGTGTGGCGGGGCTGCACCGGCTGCTGGCCAATCTCGACGCCATCTTTGAGGCCCGGGTCATCGTCGCCATTGCCGGGATGGACGGTGCTCTGCCCAGTGTCGTGGCGGGGATCGCCTCCTGTCCGGTGGTCGCCGTGCCCACCAGTGTGGGATACGGCGCGGCCCTGGGAGGGATCGCGCCGCTGCTGACGATGCTCAACTCCTGCGCGCTGGGTGTGACGGTGGTGAATATCGACAACGGTATCGGTGCGGGATACGCGGCGGCACTGATGGTGGATCACGACTCTACGGGGAGGGAAGGATCGGCTTCATGAATACTGTCCTCTATCTCAACTGTTTTTCCGGTATCAGCGGCGATATGGTGCTGGGCGCCCTCCTGGATATCCTGGGGGAGCGGGAGCTGCAGCCCTTCCTCGAGGGGCTGGCGCTGGAGGGATACGGCGTGACGGTGCGGCAGGCGAAGAAGGCGGGCATCGCGGGACTGGATGTGCAGGTCCACGCCGAGGAGGCCCATCCGCATCGGGGGCTGCGGGATGTGCTGGATATCCTGGAGCAGAGCGAGCTGAGCCCCTTTGTGCAGGAGAAGGCCGGGGCCGCCTTCCGTCTGATGGCCGACGCCGAGGGCGTCGTCCACGGCATGCCGCCGGAGGAGGTGCACTTCCACGAGGTCGGCGCCGTGGATTCCATCGTGGATATCGTCGGCGCCTGTGCCCTGATGGAAGCCCTGCAGCCCGCGGCGGTTGTCGCCTCGGCCGTCAATGTGGGGTCCGGTACAGTGCACTGCGCCCACGGCGAGTTCCCCGTTCCGGCCCCGGCGACACTGAAACTCCTGGAGGGAATCCCCGTCTATGCCAGGGGCGAGGCCATGGAACGCACCACTCCCACCGGTGCGGTGCTGCTGCGGACCTTTGCCGATCGCTACGGACTGCTGCCCCGGGGTGTGGTGGCCGCCACCGGCTATGGTCTGGGCGACCGCGATTCGGACCTGCCCAACCTGCTGCAGGGGGTGTTGCTGGAGGCCTCCGGGCATACCCAGGGCCGGGAGGAACACCACGGCCATCCGCAGGAACACGCCGGGCATCAACACGGCCATCCCCACGAGCATCCCCACAGTCACGACCATCACCACGGAGGGGAACACGACGCCCCGGCAGAGTAAGAGGCGAATCCGGGCTTTCCCCGGCAGCCGATAGATGGAGTCAGCCCGTCTGCGGCGCAGCGTCTGCGTGACGCAACGCGAAAAGCAGCCCCCCAGCGGGGTGTCTGCAGCCGCAGGCGGGGAGGGACATCTCTCGCCCGTCACAGCCCACAATGGTTGGCCTGGGAGATCGGTACGATCTGTTGCCGCTGTCACACCGCAGCGGAACGGTGCGGAACGAGCAGAAAGGGGGTATGGGTGGAGGGAGACATCCCGTCTGACGGAAACAGAAGTGATTGAGCCAAAATGAAGAGTTTCGAATCCCAGGAGGTGTATACGGTAATGCAAAAGGAGATCTATGCCGCCATCGCGGCGTCCAATACCTTTGTAGAGAACACCACAAGCGACCGTCTCGAGGCGATCACCAAGGGCCACGGCATGCTGAACCTCGCCGTCTACAGCGCGGCGAACGCGATGACCGAGGAGATCCTCAACGGCAGGAGCACCAAGCTCTCCGACGCCAATATGGAGTATCTGCCGGTGGACTGCATCATGGACAAGGGGATCGAGGCCGCCAAGGAGGCCGGCGCCGACGCCGCCAACGCGGCGCTGATCGTCGCGGTCTTTCTGAACCTCGCCGGCACCGCCTCCAGAGCAGGCGTCCCGGCGGGGAACCGCAAGCTCGGCTCCATGGCCAGAATGAAGGCCGGTGCGAGCAGAGCCGGTGTCCAGGCGATCCCCACCTCGAAGCTGACCAACAAGATCTCCGCCTTCCCGGCGGTGAAAGCCATCTACGACGCCATCGACAAGGGCGAGATCACCCGCTTCAATGGCGCCGACGTACCGCCCTTCGTGGCAGGCGGCGCCGTCTACGGGCATAGCGTGCTCGGTGAGGACATGATCTATGCCGACATCACCCTGAAGGGGACCAAGGTGGGCGTGGAGGCCATGTTCCGGGCCTACCAGAACGTGGGCATCAACCCCAATCCCTGGCTGTCGGCGGCGCTGGCCGCTGCAGCGACGCTGGAGATCGTCAACCCCGACGGCATGATCGGCGAGGAGTACGGCGAGTTCTTTGTCCAGGGGACGGGCTATCTGGCCGGCAAGGGCGCCGCCGAGGCGGCCGGCTTGCCGGAGAAGCTCCACCTCCGCGGTACCGGCGAGGAGTTCGACACGGCTTCCCTCATCGGTGACCTGGGCATGATCCTCAAGGACGTGGGCGCTCCGACCGTTGTTGGGATGATGACCTTCAACGAGATGATGGCCGCCTTCCAGGAAGGCCCGATGATCGGCGCGGGTTTCGGCGCCGGCCCGGTCAACCCGCCGCTGGCCCATCTGGTGGGGGACTGCATCTGCGCCGCCAAGAAGCTCATCGACACCGAGGGCGACAAGGACGCCGCCGCCGACATGATCCGGGAGATGAAGCTCAACGAGTGGATCGATCCCGAGATCTCGGCCTTCTCCGGCAACACGGTGGCCCACAAGGCCGAACAGGTGCGGCGCGGCCCCGTGACCTCGGCGGTGATCATGGGCACCCAGGGAATCCGCAACAACATGGAGTACCGGCTGGCCAAGTATGCCCTGGACGAGCTTGAAGCCGGCAAGGATCTCAAGGATATCTGCTACGACATCGACGTGAAGCGCCAGGAGAAGGTGGAGCAGCGTACCGGTATGATTCTGGGCGGGCTCTTCGGCAAGGAGATCGGCATCAAGTTCAGTAAGCTGAAGGGCGGCGCCCGCCGCAGCCATCCCTTCGCCGAGACCTTCTGGGGCTTCGACGCCGATATCGACGCCGTTGTCACCGTGGACGGCAAGGAATTCAAGATCGAAGGCCTGTCCCACAAGACGGTGCCCGATGTGGTGCTCAACAAGAAGTCCGACTGGACCATTCCTATCACGGTGGCTTCCGTGGCGGCCCAGGAGCTCATGTACATCGGCTGCTGCACGGTGAACGTGGTGATCCCCGCCGCTGTGGCGGCGACCTCCGGCAAGATGGGCTGGAAGGACGCCGGCAAGTACGCCGAGAAGGGCGCCAGCATCACCAACGCCATCCCCGGCGCCAAGGACAAGGCCCGCGAGGTGGCCCGTCTGGCCGTGCGTCTCATGCAGGATATGGAGGACGTCAAAGAGTAGGAACGCTATGGTGGAAGGAGGGGGCCGGATGGCCCCCTCCTTTGCTGCCTGCAAGAGAGATGGGGTGTCCATGCTACTGCTGGTCAATGCCGACAACATTTCCGGTGAGGGGCTTCCCTACCTGATCGACGGACTGATGGACCGTGGTGCGGCGAGTGTCCATGCCGTTCCGGCCGTTACCAAGAAGGGGCGCAGCGAGTTCCTCTTCTTTATCGATGCGCCCCGGAGCTGTCTGCAAGCCCTGGGGGCCTTTCTGGCGCTGGAGCTGGACACGTTGGGCATGAGGGTCATCGAGCCGGAGCATGTGCCCTTCACGCCCGTACGGCACAGGGTGGTCGGCGTTGCGGCGGAAGGTCTCCGGGGAGCCTCACTGGAGGTGCGCGTCAAGGAGACCCGGGGAACCGACGGCGCGCGTTCCTGCAAGGCCGAGTACGATGACCTGGAGCGGGTGCTGCAGAGCGGCATGGCCGACCCCCCTCTCTCCTTCAAGATCGTGAAGTCCGCCGTGGAGCTTGCCGTCATGAGCGGCGAGCCGGTCCATGTGGGCGGACTGGGTTTTACCCCGCCTGAAGAAACCGAAGGGGCGTAATCCCTTGCCGGGCGGAGAAACGGGAAGGAGCGATGCAGCGGTGAAAAAGATTCTGCTTCAGCTGGATACCGACATACAGCCCAGTGTGTTCGACGCGGTGACGGCCTACGACGGCGGCGCCGACGCCCTCCTGCAGCATGGAGGGATCACGCCGGAGAACGCCGTGCCCCTGGTGCACGGGGTGATGTTCACCCGGGGCGGCGAGAAGTCGAAAAACAGCGCCGTCTTTGTGGGCGGCTCCGATGTGGCCGCCGGCGAGGCGGTGATGGAGGCCGTCAAGGGCGCCTTCTTCGGGCCGGTGCGCAACTCGGTGATGCTCGATTCCAACGGCTGCAACACCACCGCCGCGGCGGCCGTGGCCAAGCTGGTCGGCGTGGCGGACGTGAAGGACCGGAAGGTCGTTGTGCTGGCCGGAACCGGCCCGGTGGGACAGCGTGCGGCGGGCTTCTTCGCAGGCGAGGGCGCCAGGGTCACCCTCACCTCCCGGAGCATGGAGAAGGCACAGAGGGCCTGCGATCAGGTGAACAGGCGTTTCGACAGCAATGTGGAAGCGGCCGAGGTGAACGACGAAGCCTCCACCGCCGCCGTGCTGGAAGGCGCCGTAGCGGTGCTGGCCACCGGGGCCGCCGGAACGATGCTGCTCCCCGAATCGATCTGGAAGGGCCACGCCACCCTGAAGGCTTTGGGCGATCTCAACGCCGTACCGCCTTCGGGGATCGAGAACATCAAGCCCCACTGGAACGGCAAGGATAAGGACGGCCAGATCATCTTCGGCCCCATCGGTGTGGGCGGTTTGAAGATGAAGGTTCAGCGGGAGTGCGTGGCCCGGCTCTTCGGGAGCAACGAACTGGTGCTGGATGCCGGTGAGGTCTACGATATCGTGAAGGAGCTCAAAAACGACTGACCTGCCTGCCTGCCGCGGAGAGGCAGGCCTGGACGTCGGCCCACAGAGGCGCGTGTAGCCGCCGTGTCCCCTGCCGATGCTCCCCTCCTTCTGGTGGGATTCAGCATCAGGGCGATGGCCTGCTCCGCCGCGATCGCGGGATACCGCCGGATCACGGCGGTGGACGCCTTCGGCGACAGCGACCTCCACGGCTGCGCCCGCACCGTCTCCACGGGACGCGATCTGGGGATGCCCTTCTGCGACCAGGCGCTGCGTTCCGCCTGTGCGGGGATCCCGCGGCGCTGGTTCGCCTACGGTGGAGGGATGGAGCATCGTCCCGACCTGGTGGCGGAGCTCGCCGGGGGAGCTGGTCTGCTGGGCAACCCGCCGGAGGTCCTCCGGCGGGTTCGTGATCTCCGGCGGCTCCACCGTGTCTGCCGGGAGGAGGATATCCCCGTACCGGCCACGCTGCACCCTCCGCAGGACAGCTGTCCCAGAGACGGTGCCTGGCTGCGCAAGCGGACCGCTTCGGCAGCGGGGGCCGGTGTGTGCGGGGATGACGGGGGTTCTCTCCGGGAGGGCGAGGTCTTTCAGCGGCATGTCCCGGGGCGGGTGATCTCCTGTGCCTTCCTGGCCGCTCCCGAGGGGGTGCGGCTCCTGGGGGTCACCGAACAGCTGGTGGGGCGGGAGGCCTTCGGCGCTTCGGGGTTTCTCTGGTGCGGGAATGTCACGCCCCTGCCGGGGAAAAGCGAAATGGTGCGGTGGGTTGCGGAGCACTGCCGGCGCTACGCCGGGGCGCTCACCGGAAGGTTCGGTCTGGTGGGGCTGAACGGCATCGACTTGGTGCTTCCCCCCGCGGGACCGCCGGTGCTTCTGGAGGTGAACCCCCGCTTTACGGGCTCTATGGAACTCTTTGACGTTCCGGACAGACCGCTTTTCGGGCTCCACAGTGCGGCCTGTCTGGAGGGGGAGCTGCCTGATGCGGGTCCTTGGGAGGAAGGGGGGCTCTTCAGGGGGAAGGCCGTCGTCTATGCCCGCAGACCCTGCCGTGCCCCCGGTACGGATGAATGGCGCCGGCGGGGGCGGCGGGACATCCCCTGGAAGGGGGACCGTTTCGCGTCCGGTGAGCCCATCTGCACCGTTCTGGCCTCGGCTCCCGATGGGGCGGGCTGTCTGAACGGACTGGAGCGTCAGGCGGAGGATGTCTACCGCGAGATGCTGTGTCTCCGGGATGGTGCGGGCTGATGCCTCTCAGGATTGCCAAGGAAGAGCGGGAAGGAGGAACCAGACCACTATGGCTGATGTGGATACTGCCCGTCGGTTCGTGCTCGTCACGGGACGGACGCCTGGGCAGACCAGAGGGATGCACCGGGGGAAGACCACCGACGAGTACCGGGAGGCCGTCTCGGTGGTGCAGCTGCACCCCGAGGCCCTGTCGGTGCTGGGTGTTCGGGAGGGGCAGACGCTTCTGCTGCGCACCGCCGCCGGCGAGGAAAGCTTCACGGTCCGGACGGACAGCGGGCTGCCCCGGGACATGGTGTTCGTCCCCATGGGTCCGGCGGCGAACACCCTGGTGCCCCCGGAGACGGCGGGGTGCGGGATGCCGTCCTTCAAGGGGCTTGCCGTGGAGGTGATCCCGCAATGAAAGAGATCAACAATGCTGTCTGCACCTTCTGCGGTTGCCTCTGCGACGATATCGCCGTGGTCCTGGGTGATGACGGCGGCGTGCGGGTGAAGGGCGCCTGCACCAACGGGAAGGGGCACATCGAGGGCTACGACGCCGCACCGGTCTCTCCCATGGTCCGGGGGGAGCCTGTCTCCTGGGACCAGGCACTGGACGAGGCCGCGGCGATCCTCGGTGACGCCGAAAGCCCGCTGATCTACGGCCTCAGCTCCACGGCCTCGGAGGCCCAGCGGAGATGCGTGGCCCTGGCCGACCGGATCGGTGCGGCCATCGACACCACCTCCTCGGTCTGCCACGGTCCCACGGGGATCGCCATGCAGAACTTCGGCGAGCCCACCTGCAGCCTCGGCGAGGTGTTGAACCGGGCGGACCTGCTGCTCTTCTGGGGCTGCAACCCCGCCGTGGCCCACACCAGGCACTTCACCCGCTACTCGCTGATGCCCAGGGGACGGTTCACCCCCAGGGGGAGGAAGGACCGGAGGATGATCCTCGCGGATGTCCGGCGGACACCCAGCGCGAACGCCGCCGACCGCTTCCTGCAGGTGGAGCAGGGGAGCGACTACGAGGTGCTGGGTGCCTTGCGGGCGCTGGTGCAGGGGAAAAGGGTCCGTGCCGATTCGGTGGGCGGCGTGCCCCTGGAGGAGCTCGGCGCCCTGGCCGAGGAGCTCGGGAGCTGCCGCTACGGTGCGGCCTTCTTCGGCATGGGGCTCACCATGACCTCCGGGCGGGATCTCAACATCGGGCAGTACTTCTCGCTGGTCCGTGATCTCAACGCCCACACCCGTTTTTCGGTGGTCGCCCTGCGGGGCCACGGCAACGTGGCCGGCGCCGATGCGGTGATGACCTGGCAGACCGGCTACCCCTTCGCCGTCAGCCTGGCCGGCGGCGTGCCCACCTACGGACCCGGCGAGTTCACCGCCGTGGACATGCTGTCGCGGAGGGAGGCCGACGCGGCGCTGGTTGTCGCCTCGGATCCCGGGGCGCACTTCCCGGCCGGAGCGGTCCGGGGGCTGGAGGGGATCCCCAGAGTGGTGATGGACCCTGTCGTTTCGCTCACCGCACAGGACGCCACGGTCTACCTGCCCACCGCCCAGTACGGCGTGGACGCCGAGGGGACCTACTACCGGATGGACGGGGTGCCCATCCGGACCCGTGCCTTCCGGGAACGGCTGCGCCCCACCGATGAAGAGGTCTTTGACGGTGTCCTGGAGCGGCTCCACGGCGGCCGGGTGGAGTCGACGACACCGATTGAGGAGGTGCAGCGATGAGCGGAACGCAGCCGGTGGGCATCCTGGGCGGCTTCCTCTACGATCCCGCCAACGGTGTGGACGGAGCGGTCCGGGATATCTGGATCAAGGACGGCAGGGTGGCGGCCCCCGAGGAGGTGGATCGGGAGCATGCCCGCATCATCGATGCCCGGGGGATGAATGTCTTTCCCGGCGGCGTGGACCTCCACGCCCACATCGCCGGCGCCAAGGTGAACCACGGCCGCAAGCTCTGCCCCGAGGACCATGCCGACCACAAGCGGAACCGCGCCGAAGGGGGCCGTTCCGGGGCGGGCTTCACCGTGCCCACCACCTTCATGACGGGCTGCATGTACGCCGAACTGGGCTACACCACCGTGATGGAGGCGGCCTGCGCCCCCCTTGTCGCCCGCCACACCCACGAGGAGCTGGAGGACATGCCTCTGCTGGACAAGGGGATCCTGGTGACCCTGGGCAACAACGAGTTCCTCTTCGACTGCATCGCCCGGGGCGAGACGGAGCGGGCCAGGGATTTCATCGCCTGGACGCTCCAGGCCGCCCGGGGGTACGGCATCAAGGTGGTCAACCCCGGCGGCGTGGAGAACTGGAAATCCCAGCGGGGGAACGCCCACCACTGGGATCAGGAGATCGCCGGTTTCGGCCTGACCCCCCGGAGGGTGCTGGACACACTGATCGGGGCGGCCGACGAACTGGGTCTGCCCCACGGCGTGCACCTCCACGGGCTCAACCTGGGGACCCCCCAGAGCGCCGAACAGACCCTGGAGTCCATCCGCTTCGCCCAGGGGCGGCTGCACCTGACGCATCTGCAGTTCATGAGCTACGGTGACGACGGCAAGGGGCGGTTCCGGAGCCGCACCGAAGAGCTGGCCGAGGCGGTGAACGCCAACAGCAACGTCACCTTCGACGTGGGGCAGATCGTGTTTGGTCCGGCCACCACCATGACCTCCGACGGGCCGTTCCAGTACAACCTGGGCTGTATGACGGGTCACAAGTGGTTCGGCGGCGACGAGGAGAACGAGACCGGCGGCGGCATCGTGCCGCTGCGGTACAGCCGGAAGAACAGGATCAACGCCCTGCAGTGGGTAACGGGGCTGGAGCTCTTCCTTCTGGCCGAGGATCCCTGGCGGGTGGCCCTCACCACGGACCATCCCAACGCCGGGCCCTTCTTCTGCTATCCCCAGGTGATCCGGCTGCTCATGGACCGGGACTACCGGGCGGAGATCCTGGAGACGCTGCCCGCTTCGGTCCGGAAGCGCTCGCTGCTGAAAGACATCGACCGGGAGTACACCCTCGGGGAGATCGCCATCATCACCCGGGCCGCACCGGCCCGGATCCTGGGGCTCTCCCGCAAGGGACATCTCGGTGTGGGCGCCGACGGCGACGTGGCTGTCTACCATCCCGACGACGACGGCGCACGGACACCCAGATGCCGCAGCGTCGTTCCCTGCCGGCGGGCGCTGGACCTGCCGCGCTGGGTGCTGAAGGGAGGCCGGGTGGTGGTAGAAGCCGGGAGGTTCACCGGGGAGACCGGCGATGCGGGCACCACCTTCCATGTGACGCCGGACTACGATCCCTCGGTGGAGAAGCCGCTGCGGAACCACTTCAAGCGGTACTACTCCGTGGCCTTCGACAACTATCCCGTGCAGGACGCCTACCTGGGGAGCGGGGAGTCGGTCCCATGCCGGTAAGCGGACAGCCTGCCCACGAGGTGTACCTGCTGCTGGGCGCCAACCTGGGCGACCGGCAGAGCAACATGCTCCAGGCGCTGCAGTACCTGCAGGGACGGGCCGTGATCGAGCGTGTCTCCTCCTTCTACGAGACCGAACCGGTGGGGTACGCCGACCAGCCCTGGTTCCTCAACCTGGTCTGCCGGCTGCGCACGGACATGGAGCCGGTGGAGTTCCTGCGCTTTCTCAAATCCATCGAGATGCGCATGGGGCGGGTGGACAGCTTCCGGAACGCCCCCCGTCCCATCGATCTGGACATCCTGGTCTATGACGATCTCCAGATGGACACCGGGGAGCTCACCATCCCCCACCCCAGGATGGCCGAGCGGGCCTTTGTCCTGGTGCCCTTCGCGGAGCTGGACCCCCATGTGGTGCCGGCCGGGTACAGCCGCTCCGTCGGGGAGCTTGCCTCCGCGATGGACGGCAGCGGTGTCGTCAAGGTGGAGCAGAGCCTGCGCTTCAATCTGGAGCGGGACATCCAGCGGGGCAAACCCGCCGTGCCGGTGAGCCTCAGCCGGGTGGGGGTGACCAACCTCCAGCGGATCATCCGGATGAGCGACCACGGCAAGGAGACCCTCTTTTACGCAGAGATGGATCTGTTCGCCTATCTCAGTGAGGCACAGACGGGGATCCATATGTCCCGGTTCAGCGATGTGCTGGAGCGCCTGGTGGAGGAGATCACCCTGGAGGCCTCCACCAGCATCGAGGGGATCGCCGAGCGGCTGGCCCGCCAGGTGACCCGCACCCAGGAGGCGGAGCGTGCGGAGGTGCACATCCGGGCCAAGTATCCCCTCAAGAAACGCACGCCCATCTCGGGCAAAAGGGTGGAGGAGCTCTACACCTTCATCGGAATCGCCGCCTGCAACGGCCGGGAGACCCGTCGCCTGGTCGGTGTGGAGGTGGAGGGGATGACCGCCTGTCCCTGCGCCCAGGACATGATCCGCAGCCACTCCAGGAAACTCCTGGTCGATGAGGGGTACAGCGAGGAGGACGCCCGATACATCGTGGACCTCCTGCCGCTGGCCTCGCACAACCAGCGCGGACGGGGAACCCTGCTCATCGGCAGCGAGCAGGCGGTACGCGCCGAGTATCTGGTGCATGTTCTGGAGGCCTCCATGAGCTCCGAGACCTACGAACTGCTCAAGCGTCCCGATGAGTTTTTCGTGGTCAACAAGGCGCATCAGAACCCGATGTTCACCGAGGATGTGGTCCGGGAGGTCTTCCGGAATCTGGTGGACATCTATCCCGATCTGCCGGACGACAGCTTTGTCCTGGTGCGGCAGGAGAATCTGGAGAGCATCCACCAGCACAACGCCTTCGCCGAGCGTTCCGGTACCCTCCGGGCCATCCGGTCGGAGCTGGAAAGCGGACAGGGCGTCGGCGAGGCCCTGACGCTGGAGGAGTGGCTGCGTTTCTGATGGTACGCCGTGGCGGGAATCGTCAACCCCGGCGGTGGCCGGCACCGTCTGACGGTGGTGGCGGCGGGTCTCTCCGGACGGCCTGGTGCGTCACCGGGGCGGGCTATCTGCTGGAGGAATCCCTGGATCTGGCCCTGGAGACGGCGGGGACGGTCACCCTCTTTGCATCCGGGGCCGGGGCCGAGGTGCTCGCCATGTACGGCCTGACAGACAGGGTGCGGTCTTCGGGGCTGCGTTACGTGGCAGACCAGGCGGCCAGCGCTCCCTCCTGCGGGGCCATGTCGCTGGGACGCTACGACCGTCTGGTGATCGCCCCGGCCACGGCCAACACGGTGGCCAAGTGCGCCCAGGGGATCGCCGACACCCTGCCCACCAATCTCTTCGCTCAGGCCGGCAAAGCGGGGGTTCCCTCCTGCGTGCTGCCCACCGACAACCCGGGGGAGGTAGAGACGAAGGATCCAGGCGGACATACCTTCCGGTTGTGCCCCCGAGCGGTGGATCTGCGGAACCGCTCCCTGCTGGCGGATCTCCCCCTGGTGGAGGTGGTCGATTCGGTGGAGAGGCTCCGGCGATGGCTGCGCACCTCTTCCTGACGGGACAGCTGGCGGAGGCCTCCCTCCGGGCGACGCTGGCCGAGATGGCTCCCTCCTTCGACTACGGGATCCACGTGCTGCCGATCACCGTAGCGGCGCTTGCCGACTGCGGCTGGATCGCGGCGCGCCTGCCCGATCTCGGCGGCTACGACACCCTGGTCTTCCCCGGCCTCTGCCAGGGCGACGGGGAGGTGCTGGCCGCCGCCGCACCGGGCGTGGAGGTCCTGCGGGGGCCGGAGGATCTCAAGGATCTGCCGGGCTTTTTCGGCCTGCAGGGAGCGACGCCGTCGCTGTCGGACTACCGCATCGAGATCGCGGCGGAGATCGTGGACGCCCATCTCCTGGCTCCGGAGGCGCTGCTGGCGGCGGCCCGGCGTTACGCCCGGCAGGGCGCCGATATCATCGACCTGGGCGGTCCCGTCTCCGGCGCCTACCCCGGTGTGGCCGGGCAGGTCACGCTGCTGCGGGAGGAGGGCTTCCGGGTCAGTGCGGACAGCTTCCACGGCGAGAGCCTGCGGGCCGCCTCGCGGGCCGGGGCGGAGCTGCTGCTGAGTGTCAACAGCAGTAATATCGAGATCGCTCCGGCGCTGGAGGGAACGGTGGTGCTGATCCCCGATTTTGACGACCGGAGCATCGCTTCGCTGGAGCGCAACATGGAGCGGCTCCGGCGGTGGGGGGTGCCCTTCGTGGTGGACCCCGTGCTGGACCCCTTCCCCTTCGGCCTTCTGACCTCTCTGGAGCGCTACATCGACTTCCGGCGGCGCTATCCCGAGGTGGGACTCTTCATGGGCATCGGCAACCAGACGGAGCTGGTGGAGGCCGACTCCACGGGGATCAACGCGTTGCTGGCGGCGATCTGCACCGACCTCGATGTCGGCGCGGTCCTCACCACATCGGTGGTCTCCTGGGCGGCCGGTGCGGTGGCCGAGTTCGATCGTGCGAGACGGCTGATGCACTACGCGCGGGAGCGGCGGTGTGTGCCCAAGCATGCAGGAGCCGGCCTGGTGACCGCCCGGGATCTTCCCCACAGCGTCTTCGGCGGGGAGGAGCTCGGGCGGATGCAGGAGGTTGTGCGGGACGACAACTACCGGATCTTCGTCTCGCCGCCCTGGATCTACATCTTCAACGGCGGGTGCTTCCTCCGCGGTGCGAGCGCCGAGGAGCTGTGCCGGCGGCTGGCTGTGGCGGATTCCTCCCACGCTTTCTATCTGGGGCGGGAGCTCCAGAAGGCCCAGACGGCGCTGGAACTGGGTAAGCGCTACAGGCAGGACCAGCCTCTCGATTGGGGGTATATCGCGGAACAGCCATGATCATCGAGACGATTCTGACGACAACCACAGCAGACGGAAGGGCGCACGTCGCCCCCATGGGGGTGGAGGACCGCTCCCCAGGGGAGCTTCTGGTCCGTCCCTTTGTCGCCGGCCATACCTGGGCGAATCTCCAGCGCTGCGGCTACGCCGTGGTCAACATCGTGGACAGGGTGCTTCCCTTTGTGCAGAGCGCCCTGGGGGACCCTGCGCTGCCCTCCTTTCCCGCCGTTGCGATCCCCTCCTCTGTCCTTGACGCCGCCTGCAGCTGGCAGGAGGTGGAGCTGGTGGAGCGGGGAACCCGGGGGGAGCGCGGCTGGGCCCGCCTTCGGGTGGTCCATCAGGGGCGGCGACGGGAACCACAGGCGCCCAACCGCGCCCGGAACGCCCTCCTGGAGGCCACGATAGCGGCGACCAGGGTCCACATCCATGGAGAGGAACCCTTCCGGACAGAGCTTGCCCGGGCCGCCGAACTGGTGGAGCGGACCGGCGGCGCCGAGGAACGGGAGGCCCTGGCGCTGCTGCAGCGATGGGGCGACGGATATCCGGTCGATGGAATGCCTGTGGTCGGCGGAAGGGCTCCGGAACGGGAGCGTCCCCGTCGGGTGCGGGTGGTCTCCCATTCCCGGTTGCATCTTGGTTTTCTGGATCTCAACGGAGGTCTGGGCCGAAGGTTCGGCAGTATAGGAGTGGCGCTGGAACGGCCTGTCATGGAGCTGACAGCCACTGCGGCGACGGAACTCAAGGGCGAAGGTGACGACCGGGAGCGGATGCTGGGCTACGCCGAAGGCTACTACAAGGCCACAGGTATCCCCGAAGGGGAGCGGGCCCTGCTGGAGCTCACCTCGGCGTTGCCTGCCCACGTGGGACTCGGTTCGGGCACCCAGCTCGCACTGACAGTGGGCCGTGCGCTGGATCTGCTCCACGGCGGAGCCCACAGCATCCGGGAGCTAGCTGTCATGATGGGGCGGGGAAAACGTTCCGGCGCCGGGATCGCTCTCTTCGACCGTGGAGGCTTTGTGGTGGACGGCGGCCACCGGTTGCAGGGGACGACCGCGGTGCCGCCGCTGCTCTGGCGCCGGCCGCTGCCCTCCTCCTGGCACTTCGTGGTGGCCATCCCCGGTGTGCAGTGCGGGATCAGCGGCGAGGCCGAGAAGGGTGCCTTCCGCGGTCTTCCCGACCCCCCTCCGGAGACGGCGGCGCCCATCTGCCGCCATACCCTGATGGGGCTGATGCCGGCGGTGGAGGAGGGCGATATCGAAGCCTTCGGGCGCTCCCTGACCACCATCCAGAAGCTGGTGGGGGACTGTTTCGCCCCCGCCCAGGAGGGACGCTATGCCTGCCCGCTCTCGCGGGCGCTGATCGACCAGTTGCGTGCGCTGGGAGCCTTCGGCGTGGGGCAGAGCTCCTGGGGCCCCACGGTCTACGGTCTGGTCGAGGGAGCCGATGCGGCGGAGGCCATTCGTCGTCGCCTGGAGGAGCGCTCCGAGCGGCGTGACGTGGTGACGGTCTTCACCTCTCCTGCGGCAACTGGGGGCGCACGATGGAGTGTGGAGCGCTGAAGGAATGGAGGAACCTCAAGTGTTGATCAACGGCGTGGAGGTTGTCGACACCTTTGCGGAGGCCTTTGGAATGTGGGGCACCCGTTTCTGCATCACCGCCGCGGACGACCATTGGCTGCAGGCGGCGGCGGGAAGCGTGGCGGGATTTGCCACCTCCGTGATAGGGTGCGGTTGTGAGGCTGGTGTGGAGCGATGGCGGTCTCCCGAGGAGACGCCAGACGGACGTCCCGGGGTGGATGTGCTGCTCTTTGTCCCCTCCAAGAAAAACATGGAAAAACAGCTTATCGGTCGGGTGGGGCAGGCGGTGATGACCTGCCCTACCACGGCTTGTTACGCGGCCTTGGAAGGAGAGCGGTCTGTTGCTGTGGGCGCGCGGTTGCGCTATTTCGGCGATACCTTTCAGGTGAGCAAGCTTCTGGAGGGAAGGCGATACTGGCGGATTCCCGTTATGGGTGGCGAGTTTGTTGTTTCCGACAGCTTCGGGATGCAAAAGGGGGTCGGTGGTGGCAATTTTCTTATCATCGCTACGGATCAACCCTCGGCGCTGAAGGCCGCCAGGGCGGCGGTGGAGGCCATGACGTCTTTGAAGGGAAGCATTCTTCCCTTCCCCGGCGGGGTGGTCCGCAGCGGCAGCCAGGTGGGGTCGCGCTATGCCTTCCTCCCGGCCTCCACCAACGTGGCCTACTGCCCTGTCCTGAAGGGAGCGGTGGAGAGCGCCCTGCCCGATGAGGCCAACGCGGTCCTGGAGATCGTCATCGACGGTCTGGACCGGGAGTCGGTGGAGGAAGCCATGCGGACCGGTATCACCGCGGCCTGCCTGGAGGGCGTCCTGCAGATCGGCGCCGGAAACTACGGCGGATCCCTGGGCGATCACTGCATCGGCCTCTACGATCTCTTCGGGGAAGGGGGAAACCAGTCATGACCACGAGTTCCGTTATGGAAGGACACTGCCTGGACGAGCTGATGGAAGAAGGCGTCATCCTCGAATCCCTCAAGGAGGACAGCCTTCCCGTGGAGGCGCCCTGCCTCCGTCCGGGGACGATCCTGGGCAGGGAGCCCGGCGAGATCGCGGCGCTTCCCCTGCAGGTGGGCAACCGCCGGCGGCGGCTCGACGAGCTCTTCCGGATCACCGTGAAGGGCGACAGGGCGCTGGTCCTCAGAGGCAATCTGAAACAGATCAAGCGGATCGGCGAGCAGATGGAGGGCGGTACCCTTATCGTGCAGGGCGACCCGGGGATGCACCTGGGCGAACGGATGGAGGGCGGCGCTATCTATGTGGAGGGGAACCTCCCCGACTGGTGCTGCTGCGGGATGCGGGACGGTGCTGTCCGTGTGGCCGGGAATGCCGGCAACATGCTGGCCGGTGCCCTGCCCGGCGAGAGCCGGGGAATGCGCGGCGGTACCGTGGTGGTCATGGGCGACACCGGGATACGAACCGGCGAGGCGCAGCGGCGGGGGCTCATCGCCGTGGCGGGGAACGTCGGCGCCTTCGCCGGAGCGCGGATGGTGGCCGGAACCATCGCGGTCTGCGGACGGCTTGGGACCAGGGCCGGCGGCGGTATGAAGCGGGGCACCATCCTGGCTCTGGGCGGGGTGGAAGCCATGCTGCCCACCTTTACCCGGGCCTGCCGCTACCGGAGCCCCTTTGTGGAGCTCTACCTGCGGCATCTGCAGCAGCTGGGGCTCCCTGTGGACGCGCCGTCGGCGGGCGGTGCCTTTGTCCGCTGGACCGGCGACAGCACCACCATTGGGAAAGGAGAGATCCTTGTCTATGAACACCACGCTGAATGAACGGGCCGCCGTGCTGGTGCAGGAGCTGATCCACGAAGCCGAACAGCTCGATGTGGCGGTCCACCGTACCGAGGCGGGGCCCGTGGTTGTGGACGCCGGAGTGGAGACCGCCGGTTCCCTGGAGGCGGGACGCCTCTACGCCGAGGCCTGCATGAGCGGACTGGGCAGGGTGGCCTTTGTGCCCTACGTGCATGAGGGGCTCTCCATGCCGGGCGTCTCCGTGACGGTCAGCCGTCCGGTGCGGGCCTGCCTGGCCTCGCAGTACGCCGGATGGCAGGTTAGCGGCGGGGACTATTTCGCCATGGCCTCCGGCCCGGCGCGGATCCTCCGGGGAAAGGAACCGCTGCTGGAGGAGCTGGGAATCACCGAGGAGCCCGGCGTGGCCGTATTGACCCTGGAGAGCGACAGCCTCCCGCCGGCGGAGGTCACCCGGCAGCTGGCGGCGGACTGCGGGATCCCGCCGCAGACGCTCTACCTGGTGGTGGCCCCCACCAAATCGTTGGCGGCCTCTGTCCAGGTGGTCGCCCGGGTGGTGGAAACGGGCCTCCACAAGATGCACGAGGTGGGCTTCGATATCCGGGCCGTCAAGAGCGGCTGGGGGACGGCGCCGCTCCCACCGGTGGGCAGGAACACCCTCCAGGCCATGGGCTGGACCAACGACGCCGTGCTCTACGGCGGCGACGTCTGGTACGCCGTGGACTGCGAGGACAGCGCCGCGGAGGCGGTGCTGGAGCGTCTTCCCTCCTCGGCGGCCAGGGATTTCGGCGTGCCCTTTGCGGAGCTTTTCAAACGCTACGACGGCGACTTCTACCAGATCGATCCGCTGCTGTTCAGCCCGGCGCGGGTGACCCTCAACAACCTCGCCACCGGACGGATCTTCCGGGCCGGCGAGCTTGCGGTCCCGGTGCTCTCCGAGGAATGGGGGCTGTGAGGGTCGCCATCCTGGGCAAGCGCGACGGCTGGCATGTCCGGTCGCTCCAGCGCAGCCTGGGTTGCAGGGGGATCGACGCGTCCTGTCTTTCCGCCACCCGCTTTCTCTCCCGCTGCGGCGGGGCACCGCCACTGGAGTCCGGAGGGGTGGATCTCGCCGCGCTGGATGTGCTCTTCGTCCGCTCCGTTCCAGGCGGATCGCTGGAGCAGGTGATCTACCGGATCGACGCCCTCCACCGGCTGGAGAGCCTTGGGGTGCGGGTGGTGAACACGGCGGCGGTGATCGAACGTACAGTGGACAAGCTCTTTACCCTGGCCACGCTGGAGGGGGCCGGTCTGCCCGTACCGGCGACGGTGGCCTGCGAACGTTTCGACCAGGCCATGGAGGCCTTCGCGGAACTGGGCGGCGACGTGGTGGTGAAGCCCCTCTTCGGCTCCGAAGGGCGGGGCATGCTTCGGGTGGACGATCCGGAGCTGGCCGACCGGGTCTTTTCCGCGCTGGAGCAGCAGCGTTATGTCTTCTACCTCCAGGAGTACCTTCCCCACGGGAACTGCGACTACCGGGTCTTCCTGATGGGCGGCGAGGTGCTGGGGGCCATGCGGCGTTGCGGGACAGGCTGGCGGACCAATGTGGCCCAGGGGGGGCGGGTCGCCCCTGTTGAGATGGACCGGGAGCTGGAACGGCTGGCTTTGGAGGCCGCTGCGGTGGTGGAGGCCGACTATCTCGGCGTGGACATCCTGCGTACCGACGACGGCAGGACCATGCTGCTGGAGCTCAACGGAATCCCCGGCTGGCGGGGTTTCCTGAAGGCCACGGGAATCGACGCGGGGGAGGTGCTGATCCATCGTGTGTTTGGAAGACGGCAGCCTGCTGTGCTCTGCACCCCCGGCCGCTGAGACACAGGTGGCCTGGGCCTGCCAGCTGGCCTGCCAGCTGGAGGTGGCCGCCGACAAGCCCGGGAACGTGACCTACCACAAGCCCTTCGCCGATGTGGCGGCCGAGCAGTTTCTGGCCAGCAGCATCGCCATCGGACCTGCCTTCCGCCGTATCGCCGACCGGGGGGTGGGCGCCGTCATCCTGCAGGCCGTGGAGGACACCAGGTATCTGGTGGACAGCAACACCAATCTGGGGATGCTGCTCCTGCTGGCGCCGCTGGCCAGGGCGGCGCTGCGGACCCGGCCGCGGACTTTCCGGGACCGGGTCGGTGCCGTCCTGGAGGAGCTCACCGTCGCCGATACCGCCGATGTCTACCGCGCCATCCGGCTGGCCATGCCCGGCGGTCTTGGCGGGGCCCACCGCTACGACGTATGCGGGGAGACGCCCGCGGTGCCGCTGCAGGAGGCCATGAAGGAGGCCGCCCCCCGGGACAGCGTGGCCGGGGAGTACGTCACCTCCTTCGCCACGACCTTTTCCATCGGTCTCCCCGTTCTGCGGAGGGCTCTCTCTCATGGGCACCGACTGCGGGACGCCGTGACCCAGAGCTACCTCGTCAC